>JALWDV010000131.1 GCA_027036755.1 Anaerolineae bacterium | reverse complement strand
ACCCCGACCCTCCCCCGATACTCGCTGCGCTCGTGTTCGGGGGAGGGAGATGCTCATCTGCTACACAAATTGGCAAAGCAATGGGCTCCTCCCCCTGCAAGGCGCAGCCAAAGCGGGGGGAGGCCGGGAGGGGGCTTTTCGTCAATCCAAATTCGAAATTGCTTGCCGCGACAGCCGCGCCTCGCATTTCATCATATCCCCCGCATTTTGTCAATTCACCTTCACATCCAATACCCAATACCCAATATCCAATATCCAATATCCAATACCCAATTTGCTCCAGCTTCGCCAATCGCCTACAATACCACACCTTTCTCGATTTCTCTCAACGGACGCCGATACTATGAATCACCTGCAAACCGGCAAGCTGTGGAACGAAAACGCGGATGCGTGGACGGTCATGGCCCGGGCCGGTTACGACATCTATCGCGATGGCCTGAACACGCCCGCATTCCTGGCCATGCTGCCCGAGATCGACGGCCTGACGGGCCTGGACATCGGCTGCGGCGAGGGTTACAACACGCGGCTGCTGGCCCGACGCGGCGCGGCCATGACGGGCCTGGATATTGCCGGGCGATTTTTGCATCACGCCCGCCGGGCCGAGATGGCGGAGCCCCTGGGCATTCGATTCGTGCAGGGCAGCGGGCTGGCCTTGCCCTTCCCCGCCGGCGCGTTCGATTTCATCACCGCGTTTATGAGCCTGATGGACATGCCCGAAACCCCGCGCGTCCTGGCTGAGGCCCACCGGGTTCTGAAGCCGGGCGGCTTTTTGCAATGCTCCATCACCCACCCCTGCACCGCCACGCCCATCCGCCACAAGGTGAAGAATGAGCGGGGCGAGGATATCGCTATCGAGCTGGGCGGGTACTTTCAGCGGGCGGAGGGCGAAATCGAGGAATGGAGCTTTGGCAGCGCGCCGCCCGAGATACGCGCCCAGTGGCCCGCGTTCAAGGTTCCGCGCTTCACCCACACCCTGGCCGACTGGCTCAACATGCTCATCGACGTTGGCTTCAGCATCGAGCGACTGAACGAACCCGCGCCCGATGATGACGTCATCGAACAGCGTCCGGGCCTCGCGGACGCCCGCATCATGCCCTATTTTTTGCATATTCGGGCGCGAAAATGAGAAAACAAATCACGCCGGGCATTTGCGGCTAAAACTTTCACAACGCGCAGAGACGACGAATCATAAAAAATGCGGGCGGGATGCAAGATATTTTTTCTCTCTTTACGCTAAAATTCGCATCTTTCTTCGATTTTTATCCGCCGCGCGCAGCTTTGGATGGCAGGGGGGTTGAGGCTGTGGCAGATTTGTATCAAAAGCGCTTCGATGATATACTTTTGTCCCCAACAAACAAGATGTTGTAGCTTATGTGATGCAACTATCAATATGTAGTGTTTTGGCAAAAGCAATTGGATAGCCAACACAAACCAAACAAGCGGGATGTCGCGGGTGCATCACCGGCGAATCGATAAAATCACCGTGCAGAATTTTCGCCAGTTCGACATCCCCATAAGAAAAAGCAGCCACCATTATGAAATGTCCTTTCTGCGGCCATAATCGATCTCGCGTGCTGGATACGCGCGATTCGGGCGACGGCATCCGCCGCCGTCGGCTATGCCTCAATTGCAATAAAAGATTCACGACCTACGAGCAAGTGAGCGTTGCTGTTCACGTTATCAAATCGGACGGGCGACGCGAGCCCTTTGATCGCACCAAGCTGCTCAACGGCATCCGCATGGCTTGCGCCAAGCGGCCCATCGCAATGGATGAACTGGAAGGCGTCGTCAGCCAGATCGAGGAATATGTGTACAATTCGGGGCAGGCGGAGATTCCCAGCACGGTTATCGGCAACATGGTGCTGGATCGTTTGCAGGATATTGATCCTGTGGCTTATATTCGATTCGCAACGGTTTACCTGGAATTGCCTGATCTGAATTCGGTGCGAAATGTAATAGACAAACTGGTCGGGCGATAATCATAGAGATTTATTTGGGAGAGGGAGAGGCGTCCTGGCGTCGCCATGCTGCGGCGCTGGATGGCATCTCTTCGTCTCTGCATTCCCCCACATCAATTTTCAAAAATCGAGGCCAAAAATGAGCGCAGTTGAACTGTCCGAAAACACAACAGTCTACCCTGATTATGTAAGAGATGAGGACATCAAACTCAGTGAGAACAGCCTGGAGGTCTTGCGCCGGCGTTATTTGCGCCGCGGTGAAGATGGCCAGCCCATCGAGACGCCCGCGCAGATGTTTTATCGTGTGGCTCATCATTTGGGCAAGGCGGAGGACATCTTCGGTGGGGATGTGGAGGAGGCCACCGAGGTCTTCTATCACATGCTGACCCAATTGCGGTTTTTCCCCAACTCCCCCACCTTTACGGGCGCGGGCACGCCCCTGGGCCAGTTGGCCGCGTGTTTTGTGTTGCCCATCGAAGATGACATGGGCAAGCATCCCGACGGCATCTTCATGACCCTGCGCAATGCCGCGCTCATCCAGCAGACGGGCGGGGGCAATGGGTTTTCTTTCAGCCGTCTGCGCCCGCGCGGCGACCGGGTGATGACATCGCGCGGCATCGCCACCGGGCCGGTGGGATTCCTGGAGGCTTACGATCGGGCCTTCGACGTCATCGCCCAGGGCGGCACCCGCCGCGGAGCCAACATGGCGGTGCTCAATGTGGAGCATCCCGACATCGAGGAGTTCATTTCATCCAAGGCGGAGGAGGGCAAGCTCACAAACTTCAACATCTCGGTGGGCATCACCGACGCTTTCATGGAGGCGGCGGCGAAAGGAGAGGAGTTCGATCTCATCAATCCTCGCACGGGCAAGGTGTGGAAGACGGTCAACGCGGCCGAACTGTTCGACAGGATCGCGCAATATGCGCATCGTAACGGCGAACCGGGCCTGCTTTTCCTCGATGCGGCCAATCGAACCAATCCTGTGCCCCATCTCTACAAGCTGGAGGCGACGAATCCATGCGTAACTGGAGATACGCTGGTGGCCACGCCCGAGGGCTGGAAACGGGCGGATAGCATTTATCCCGGCGATGAGATCTGCACCGTTTTGGGCGTGGGGCGGGTGGATACTGTGGAGATCAACGAAAACATGCCCGTCTACGAAGTCCATCTCTCTGATGGCGGGGTGATCCGGGCCACCGCGTCGCACCAGTTCCACGTGCGAGATTCTCGCACCAAATTTTTCGAGCTACGACGTTTGGATGAGATGAAAGAGGGGGACTGGGTGCGCGTTTTCCGCGGCGCCCTGCCCGATAATCCCGCGCCAGGCAAACTCGATCACCTTTCAGATCGTGAGTATGGCTTTTTGGTGGGCGTGCTGGTGGGAGACGGGTCTTACACGCCTCGTTCGCTATCCAAAAACGTGGTTCGGATCAGCACCCACGCGGATGAGGATGCGTGGAATATGATTTTATCTCAATCGTTTGCCAAAGTCGGGGCGGAAAGGATGTCCACCTATGTCAATCCCGGCTCTCGTTCCATGATGATGGATCCCAAACCGGGCCGCGTGATCGCGGACTGGGTTAAGTCCCTGCCTCTGGAGCCAGCCCGCGGGCCCGAAAAACGTCTGCCCGAATCTTACATCAATAGCAATCGCGAATTCCTCATCGGATTGCTGGATGGGCTTTTCTCCACCGATGGCAGCGTCGATCTGCAAAGCAATCATCCTCTCATTCGGTTCCACACTTCCAGCCCGGAGCTGGCCCGGCAGGTGCGGCGCATTCTGCTGATGTTCGGCATCCATGGCCGCGTTAGCGAAAGCGTCCGCAAACGCCATGACATCGATGGCCGCGCGATTCGATATGATCGTCCTAAGTATGACGTGGTGATTTCGGGCCAAAGCTTTGGACGATTTTTCGAACAGATCCAGCTCAGCCATCCCCAGAAGCAGGCTCGCATGAAGGAAGCAGCCCTGCGATCCAATTTCACAGGCGGGAATTGGGCCGCGCGGGTGGTGAAGATCGTTCCCGCGGGCGTGGAAACGGTCTATGACCTGTATGAGCCGGAGAGCGACACGTGGATCACCGAGGGATATGTGTCTCGGGGATGTGGCGAGCAATGGCTTGGGCCATACGAAAACTGCTGCCTGGGCTCGGTGAATCTGGCCCAGCATGTCACCGATGATGGCCGGGTGGATTGGGAGAAGCTGGCAGAGACCGTGACCAACGCCACCCGCTTTCTGGATAACGTGGTGGAAGTCAACGCCTATGTGCCCGCGGTGCCGCAGCTCAAGGAGGCGGCGCATCGGGTGCGGCGCATCGGCATGGGCATCATGGGCCTGGCCGATGTGATGTACGCCACGGGCGTGCGCTACGGCTCGCCCGAATCCATCGAGCTGGCCGGGCAGTTGATGGAGTTCGTGCGCTATCAGGCCATGAAAACATCCATCGAACTGGCGAAAGAGCGGGGCCCCTTCCCCGCCATCGAGGGCTCCATCTATGATCCCAACGATCTGAAATGGTCTCCGCCCCAGCCGCTGAAACCCTACACACTGGACTTTGGACGCCCGGAGATCGATTGGGATTCTATCGTCGATGGCATCAAGACCTACGGCATCCGTAACGGCGCTCAGACCACCATCGCGCCCACCGGCACCATCGGCACCGTCACCGGCTGCGAAGGCTACGGCTGCGAGCCCGTCTTCGCCCTGGCCTACACCCGTTACGTAAAAGAGGCGGATGGCGATGTGGCGCTGGATTACGTCAGTCCGCGGTTTATGAAAGCGCTGGATGAAGGGGGCGTCGAGGAAGACGTCAAAAAGCAGATTATCGAGCAGGTCAAGCATGACGGCACCTGCCAGGATGTAGAGCTGCTGCCCGAAGACATCCGCCACACCTTCGTGGTGAGCATGGATATTTCGCCCGAGGAGCATGTGATCATGCAGGCCGCGTTGCAGCGCTTCGTTGATAATTCCATCAGCAAGTGCGTCGTGGGCGACACCCTGATGCTCACCGAAAAGGGACTCACCCCCATCCGCGAGCTTTCCGACATGCGTCTGGATGACCAGTTCGAGCCTTTGGAGATAGGCGTCATTTCTCCCCAGGGCCGGGAGCGCACCGAGGCCTTCTATTACGGCGGCTACCGGGAGACCCGCCGGGTGACCCTGGATTATGGCTTCGGGCTGGAGGCCACGCCCAATCATCGCATTCATGTGCTGGATGAAACGGGCCGGGTGCAGTTCCGGCGGCTAGATGAATTGCGCATTGGGGACATGGTGGTGTTGTATGCAGGCCAGCATGTGTATGGGCCTCCCGCGGCAGCGCTCCCTCCCTTCAGCGGCGTCTATCGCACCAACAGCAAGCGGGTGGATTTCCCGCAGCGCATGAGTGAAGACCTGGCCTTCCTGCTCGGCGCCATCACAGCGGAGGGCGCCATCACCCAAAATGGCGTCAGCATCTCCAACACAATCCTCTCTTTGCTAGAAGACCTGCGACGCATCGTCCGGGAGCAGCTTGGGCTGGAGGCCCGCATCGTGCCCGATGGCCGGAACGAAGTCCACAACCTGGTGATTAACTCGCGGGCGCTTCGTCACTGGCTGCTTATCGATCTGGGCCTGGAAGCGGGTGCGGAAAACAAACGCATTCCCACCAGCATTTTGCAGGCCAGCGAGGCCGAGATCGCGGCCTTTCTGCGGGGGTTGTTCCTGGATGGCTACATGACCCAGGATGGCCGGTTGTTTGGCATCACCCTGGCCAGCGAGACGCTGATTCGGCAATTGCAGACCCTGCTTTTGAACATGGACGTGCTGGCCACCCGTCGCCAGACCACAGAACGGGCCTGGAACCTGACGGTGCAGGGCGCTGAGCTGGACAAACTGGCCGAGCAAATCAGCTTTGTCGAGGTGTGGAAGAACGAGCGCCTGGCCCGCCATGCCCTGGGGCGGCTCCAGCGGCCGCGCAGTTACAGCCGTTTGCTTCCTCCGCAGATTACCGAAGCGTTGCGCGACATGCAAACCCAGACGGATCAGTCTCTGCGCCTGGCCTTCATCCGCCAGGGCGGCGAGGTGGAGTCCAAAGCCTATCAACGGGCCCGGGTGAATCTGCTTCAGGGGCATCGTCTGGCCCGCTCAGACGCCCGACGCATCTATCAGCATTTTCGGGGTCAGACCCGCCATCCCTTTGCCGACGCCTTCTTCCAGCAGGACGACGACCATCAGGTCTATGTCGCGGTCAAAGGGGTCGAAGCCGGCTTCGCCGAGGTCTTCGATGTCAGCGTTCCCGGCTCCCACAGCTTCATCGCCAATGGCATAGGCAATCACAACACCATCAACTTCCCGCCCAGCGCCACGGTGGACGATGTGAAGAAGGTCTACCGGATGGCGTGGGAGCTGGGCCTGAAGGGCCTGACCGTGTACGTGACCGGCAGCCGTCAGGAGGTGGTGCTGGAAACCAAGGCGGTGGCCGAGGCCAAGAAGGGTGGCAATGGCCTGGCGTCGCAAGCGGAGGAGGCCGCCCTCGAGATCCATGCGCCGCAGCGACGCCCGCGTCCCTCGCGGCTGATGGGGTTGACCTATCGCCGGGCTACGCCCCTGGGCACAGCCTATGTCACCATCAATCAGACCGAAGAAAAAGAGCCCTTCGAGGTCTTCTTGAACGTGGGCAAGGCTGGCTCAGACGTGGCTGCTGTCTCCGAAGCCCTGGGGCGGCTGATCAGCTACATCTTGCGCATGCCCAGCCATCTCACTCCCACCGAGCGCCTGCATCAGGTGGTTTATCAACTGGCGGGCATCGGCGGCGGGCGACCATTGGGCTTCGGGCCGCAGCGGGTCCGCTCCCTGCCCGACGCCATCGCCCAGGTGCTGGATGAATATCTGCACGAATCGGTGAAGCTGGAAGTGGCCGAGGTCGAAATCGAGACTCCTCCCGCGGGCCAATTGGAGCTGCCTTTGAATCAAATCGGCGACCTTTGTCCCGAATGCGGCCAGGCCACGCTTCTGAATATCGAAGGCTGCAAGAAGTGCATCAACTGCGGCTATAGCGAATGCTAGATCTGGCATGGTTCAGATCGTCCTTCCTGCATCCTTTCAATTTCGCGTGGATAACGCCTGGCAAAGCACGTCAAACGTCAAAACGTGGCGAAACAGGCTCTTTTTGACGTTTGACGGATGACGTTTGACGGAGAAACTGTAAAGATAGTTTTGAATGAGAATGAACCATCCCCTTATCTCCAATAACGTCTAATGAAACCCTTGCTCGCTGGGCAAGAAAATATCTCACGCAAAGGCGACAGGCTTTTCCTTGCATCTTTTTTCTTTGCGGCTCTGCGCCTTTGCGTGAGATCAGCTTTTTTGGTTCCGGCGCGTTCGGGTTAGCCCCTCTTTTGAATTGCTGGATTTCAGAAAAGCGCGGGCTGATCGGGAGAGGATTCGCTGACAGGATAAGGGACGCCCAGGTGGGCGTAGGCCCGCCGCGTGGCCACGCGGCCGCGCGGGGTGCGTTCCAGAAAGCCCAGTTGCAGCAGATAAGGCTCCACCACGTCCATAATCGTATCCGATTCCTCGCTGACCGATGCGGCCAGGGTGTCCAGGCCCACGGGTCCGCCTCCGAATTTGGTGATGATGGCTTCCAGCACCGTGCGATCCAGGCTGTCCAGGCCCAACGCGTCGATCTCCAGCAGGCTCAGCGCGGCCTCGGCCACATCGCCGGTGATGACGCCCTCGGCCCGCACCTGAGCATAATCGCGCACGCGGCGGAAGAGGCGCAGGGCCACCCGAGGCGTGCCCCGGGCCCGCTGGGCGATGACCCGCACGCCGTCGGGCTCGTAGGGCGTCTGGGTGAGCTCACACGCCCGGCGCACGATGCGCTCCAGTGAGGGAACGTCGTAAAAATCGAAGCGCAGCACCACGCCAAACCGGGCCCGCAGCGGCGAGGTCAGCAACGCCAGCCGCGTCGTCGCGCCGATGACGGTGAAATGGGGCAGCTTCAGGCGGATGTTGCGGGCGCTGGGACCTTTGCCGATGACGATATCCAGGGCGAAATCCTCCATGGCCGGATAGAGGATCTCCTCCACAGCCCGTCCCAGCCGGTGAATCTCGTCGATGAAGAGAATATCACCCCGCCGCAGATTGGTGAGGATGGCCGCCAGGTCGCCCGCCCGCTCGATGGCCGGGCCCGCGGTCACTTTCAGGTTGACATCCATCTCATTGGCCACGATGTGGGCGATGGTGGTCTTGCCCAGGCCGGGCGGGCCGTAAAGCAAAATATGATCCAGGGTCTCCTGCCGATGGCGCGCAGCCTCGATGAGAATCTCGAGATTATGGCGCACCTTGTCCTGGCCGTACAGCTCATCCAGGCGCTTGATGCGCAGCGCAGCATCCAGGCTGTCGGATGGTTGGGCGTTGGGGTCGATTGGGCGTTGGGACATGAGAATTGCGTGTAAATGACCCAATGAATAGTGATTAAAGACTAAATCAGCGTGAATTTCCCTTTAATCATCAATCATTGATCCAGGCATAGTTGAGCGGAAAGCGGTGAATCCGTCTCACGGTGGGTTATTTCCAATAAGGCCTATTATAGACGGTCGTTTGTTCTACAACAAGTCAATGACCTGTTTTTATCCTTCGCCAGCTTGACGAAACGCGTCATTTTATGGTAAAAGATTGCGCCCAAATCTTTGGTTTCTCGAAGGCGAGAATCCCGTGCTTTTAGATGCGGTTTCCATACGATAAGAAAATCGTGGATTTACGCCCCCTTCAGGAGGATGAAATAGAATGCTGGACGCTCAATTTGTCGAACAGAATAAGCAAAAGTTGCTCCAGGAGCGCGAATCGCTGTTAGGAGATATCGAAGCGCTGAAGCAGACGTTGAAAAGCGAAGTCGATGTGGATGTGGAAGAAGGCGATCCGGAGATCATCGAGCGAGAAAAAAGCGCCACGCTGCTCGAAACCCTGGAGGCCAAGCTGGCGGCAGTGGATCATGCCCTCAAGATCATCGAGGCTGGCCAGTATGGCGTCTGTGAACGATGCGGCGCAGAAATTCCGCAGGAACGTCTGGAAGTGAAGCCCGAAGCCACGCTGTGCGTCAAATGTCAGGGGGAAGTGGAGCGGATGCTGCGTCGAGGCATGAACCCGCAGCGAACCCGCTGGCATTTTCCTGTGGAATGAGCAAAGGGTGTGTTTCAAATGGGAACGTCAGTTCCCGATAAAAAAGCCCCCGCCAACCGGCAGGGGCCTTGTTCGTTGCATGAAACGCAAGGGACGCCCGGCCTACAGGTGCTTGACCAAATACTCCACCAGATCGCGGGAGGAGATGACGCCCACCGGGCGCAGGGTGTCATCCACCACGGGCAGATGGCGGAAGCGCTTGGAGGTCATAAAATGCACCGCCTCCAACACCGACGCGTCCAGCGGCAGGGCCACCGGTTGGGGCGTCATAAATTCCTGCACCGTCACATCGTGCAGCTTCATGCCTGTGCCCGCCAGGCGCTCCTGGATATCCACCTCGGTGATGATGCCGGTGAGATGGCGGTCGGGCGCAACCACCAGCAACGCGCCGATGCGATGCTCACGCATCAGATATAGGGCGTGGTCCATGCGGGCGGTGGGCCCGATGGTGATGGGCGCTTTGGGATTCAAGTCGTACAGCGTCAGACCCGACAACTGTTCGGCCAAATCAGCCTCCAGCGGCTCGCGGCCCAGCACCTCGTCCACATAGGCCTCATCCAGATTGGATTCCACATCGCCGCGCACTTCGGCCTTGATCTCGAGCTCGCCTTCCTCTACGACGGTCCAGGTGTCGGCGCTGCGGTAGAGCGCGTTGAGATCGCCTACGCCCTTCTGAGCCTTGACCTGCTCGATCTGCCCCCACATGCCCTCGCAATAGGTGGGCTTGGTCACCTGATAGATGATGCCCAGAGGCAGGGGATAGGTGAGCTGGCTCAGCAGGAAAGCGTTATCCAGCGAAGTGGGATCATGCACGGCGATGTCCTCGATGCTGTATTCATCGCCGATCTCCACCACCTTGAAGCCGTTATCGGAATGCACCAGGCCCTTGTCCTTGTTCTTGCCAAAGATCATGGGCTTGCCCGCTTCAAGGAAAAGATCGTTATCGGCCCGCTTGCTGCGGTCGGAATAATCGAACCAGGCGCCATTATTGAAGATAACGCAGTTCTGCATGATCTCGGTGAAGGACAGGCCCTTGTGCAGCGCGCCCTGATACATGATCTCGCCCATCTCTTTCTGCAGCACGTCGATGGTGCGGGCCACATAGGTCGCGCCCGAGGCCAGCGCCACTTCCACCGGATTCAGCGGACGCTCGATGCTGCCGTAGGGCGAAGATTTGGTCCGGGTTCCCACGGGCGAAGTCGGGGAAAGCTGACCTTTGGTCAGGCCATAGATGCGGTTGTTGAACAGCAGGATGTTCAGGTCCACGTTGCGGCGTCCTGCGTGCAGGATGTGGTTGCCGCCGATGGAAAGGGCGTCGCCATCACCCGTAATCACCCACACGCTGAGCTCGGGGTTGCTAAGCTTGATGCCCGTGGCCAGCGTGGGCGCGCGGCCATGGATGCTGTGGATGCCGTAGGTGTCCATGTAGTAGGGGAAGCGACTGGAGCAGCCAATACCCGAGACGACGACGAAATTCTCTTTGGGGATGCCCAGACGCGGGAAGGTCTTCTGCACCGTGGCGAGGATGGCGTAGTCGCCACAGCCGGGGCACCAGCGAACGGTTTGGTCGGACATGAAGTCCTTGCGAGTAAGTTTGATTTCTGTAGCCATGACTATTCTCCAGCCAGTAATTCGTCGATTTTGGCGCTGACTTCGCTGATCTTGAAGGGGCGACCCTGGACTTTGTTCAGGGTCAGCACGTCCACCAGATAGCGGTCTCGCAGCAGGGTTGCCAGTTGGCCCATATTCAGCTCGGCCACCAGGATCTTGTCGTAATTCTGCAGGATGTAGCCCAGGTTGCGAGGGAAGGGATTAAGGTAGCGGATATGCGCGTGGGCCACCGATTGTCCTTTGGCCTGCGCCTGCGCCACCGCGGCGTGGATAGCGCCATAAGTGCCGCCCCAGCCAACCACCAGCAGCTCGCCCTCTTTCGGGCCAAAGACTTCTTGCTCGGGGATGATGTCGGCCAGGCGCGCGACCTTGGCGGCCCGCTCATTCACCATCTGCTGATGATGCTCGGGCGCATAGGAGACGTTGCCGGTCTCAGGGGCTTTATCCAGACCGCCCACCCGATGCTCCAGGCCGGGCGTGCCGGGAATGGCCCACGGCCGCGCCATGGTGATGGGATCGCGCTTGTAGGGCAGGAATTTGCCGTTCGGACCATTGGGCTCGGTGGGGTGTTCGACGACGATAGGCTCGATGTCGTCGGCGTCAGGGATGTTCCAGGGCTCGGAGCTGTTGGCCAGATAGCCGTCCATCATCATGGCCACAGGAGCCATCGAGCGCACGGCCAGACGATAGGCCTCGATAGCGGTGTCGAAGCAGTCGGAAGGAGAGGACGCAGCCACCACGGGCATGGGGCTTTCGCCATTGCGCCCGAACATGATCTGATACAAGTCCGACTGCTCCACCTTGGTGGGCAGGCCCGTGCTGGGGCCGCCGCGCTGCACGTTGACGATGACCAGAGGCACTTCCAGCATCACGGCCAGGTTCAGCGCCTCGCTCTTGAGAGCCACGCCAGGGCCGCTGGTGCCGGTCACTGCGCAGGCGCCGGCAAACGCAGCGCCCACCGTCGCGCCCATGGCCGCGATCTCGTCCTCGGCCTGGAAGGTGATGACATCGAAGTTGCGCAGGGGAGCCAGGTTGTGCAAGATGTCGCTGGCCGGGGTGATAGGATAAGCGCCGTAGAACAGCAGCTTGCCCGCCTTGCGGGCCGCAGTCACCAGGCCCATGGCCGCGGCTTCGCTGCCCGAAACCTTGCGATAAGTGCCGGGGGGCAGAGACGCAGGCTTGATGCGGAAGCGCATCTGGAAAATTTCCGCGGTCTCGCCGTAGAAATAGCCAGCCTGCAGGGCCTTGATGTTGGCCTCGACCGCGGCGGGATTGCGCTTGCCGAACTTCTTCTTCACCCACTCGATGGAGGGTTCCAGCGGACGATCGAACATCCAGTAAACCAGCCCCAGGGCAAAGAAATTCTTGCTGCGGTCGATGTCCTTCTTGTTCATGCCCTCCACGCCTTCCACCGCATTGCGGTTCAGCGTGGTGATGGGCACTTTGATGACCTGGAAATCTTTCAGCGAATCATCTTCCAGCGGATTGCTCTCGTAGCCCGCTTTTTTGAGATTGCCTGGGGTGAAAGCGTCGGTGTTGACAATGATGATCGCACCCTTTTCCAGATCGGGCAGGCTGACCTTCAGCGCCGCCGGGTTCATGGCCACCAGCACGTCGGGGCTGTCGCCCGGCGTCCAGATATCATGCTCGGCCAGATGCACCTGGAAGCCGCTGACGCCGCCCAGGGTGCCGGCCGGGGCCCGGATCTCGGCGGGGTAGTCGGGAAATGTGCTGATGTCGTTGCCTACGATGGCCGCCGTATTGGTGAACTGGCTGCCAGTAAGCTGCATGCCGTCGCCCGAGTCGCCCGCAAACCGGATGACGACATCTTCTAGCTCCTTGACGGGCATTGCTTTTTGCTCTGTCATTGCATAATGTCTCCTTTTTGTTTCCCGAAAACACCCGGGAACTTATTTGTTGTTTCTGTTTCCTTGTAACTGCTCAGGTAGCCTGATTCGGCCTGGAAAATGTCTTGCCACGAAGGCTCGAAGGAACGAAGACACGAAGAAAATCCTTATTGCTCACCCTTCGCGCCTTCGTGTCATCGTGTCTTCGTGGTTTTTGGCCATGCTACGTTAGCAGTTACGTTTCCTTCAAAAAATCAACCGCCATGACGGCGCCGCGAGAACCGCCGGAAGGAGTTGGGATAATGGGTCAGCGTCACATCGGGGAATTTTTCGGCCAAAAAGTCCAGCACGGAGAAATGGGTGAAATTCCCGACGATGCTGCCATCATCCTCCACCACCGGAATGTTGCGGACATGTTTGAGCGACATCAATGCCAGAGCATCCGCAGCAGTGGCGGCCTTGGAGATGGTGACGACCTCGGAGGTCATAAAATCGCTGACAGGCTTGTCCAGCGTTTCGGGGTTATCTGCGATTTTCATCAACACATCCCGATCGGTGAATATGCCCGCCAACTTGCCCCCACGCAGAATCAGTGCATTATGGCAGTGCTGTGCATTCATGGCGGCCAGGACATCTTTGACCGAGGCATCCGCCTCGGCGGTGCAGTAGTCCGCTAAATTCATCTTGATGACGGACTCTTGCTTGAGACCGGCTATTAGGTCCATGGGTCTATCCTCGACTTTGAGAAAGGGTATTTGTAGCGTTTGGAAATCTGACGCCATCTATTTTACATCGGTGCGCCCCAATGAAAAAGAACTCGGACATAAAAAATGGGAGATCGCAACCATTTTAACGCGAAGCGTTATCCCAGGTGAGACGCACTTCCGAAGTGCGTCTCACCTTCCCCTGTTTACGGCTGCCAGTCCAGCGCGGCCTTGACCGCTGCGTAGGCGTCGATGACGCCGTAGCCGTAGGCGGGGTCGGGCAGTTGGCCCGGCGCGCTGCACGCATCGGGCGCGCCTTCGTAGGGTCGGGCGGTCTCGATGATGAGACGCTCGGTCTCCTCCACGTTGCCCCGCAGGGCCGGATTGGCGGACCACATCAACGCGGCCACGCCCGCCACGTGGGGCGCGGCCATAGAGGTGCCTTCGATGCGGTTCCAGCCCCGGTTGGGCCAGGCCGAAAGCACCTGCACGCCCGGAGCCAGCACATCGGGCCCGCTGGCGCCATCGGGCGAATGGGTTTCGGGCCCGCGATTGGAGAATTCAGCGATGTTCCCATCGGGCGCGAGCGCGCCCACCGACATGATGGTGTTGGCGTAGTTGCCGGGCGGGGTGTGCAACGAGTTGCAGGCCGGGCCCTCGTTGCCCGCAGCGGCCACGAAGAAGATGCCCGCGGCCCGCAGCGCCTGCGCGGCGAACCACAAGGTCTCCTCATCGCAGCCCTCGAGGCGGGCGGGACAGCCCCACGAGTTGGTGCTGATGTCTGCGGCCAGCTCGGGCTTGCCATCCCGGAAGGGATCGCCATCCTGGGGATAGGGAGCCAGCATGAATTGCATACAGGTGAGATAGTAGGCCGGGCTGCCAAAGGCTCGCACCAGATTGGCGCACGCGAACCATTCGGCGTCGGGCGCGACGCCCACCAGATCATCTCCGACCGCGGTGGCCAGGGTGTGGGTGCCATGCCCCACGTTGTCGTAGGGATGCGGCTTGCCATACCAGGGATCCAGCCAGTTGTAATCATCCGACCCCATCCTTTTGCCGCGATAGCCGTCGGCCAGCGCCGGATGGGTGGCGTCTACGCCCGAATCGGATTGACCGATGACCACGCCCGCGCCCCGCACGCCCAGCTCATCCCACACCCTGGGAACGCCGAGGGTCTTCAGTCCCCAGGGGGGCTCCGCGGGCTTTTCCGCGTTGCCTGGCTCCAGCTCTGGCAGCCTGGGAACAGGACGCAGCTCGGGGCTGTACACGATCTTGAACACATCGGGTCGGCGCGCGATCTGCCAGCGGCGGATGGCGGAAGCGTGCACCTCGACGCCGTTGGTCAGATAGTAGCGGGTGTAGGGGATGTTGCGGGCGTCCAGCCAGGCCAGCAAGTCCTTCTGACTGGCGTCCGCGTGCTCGACCAGGGTGTCATACACCCAGGCCCGCCGCTCATCCACATCGGTGATGCTCCCGGCCCGGGAGAGATCGGCCTGGGCGCTCATCACCACGAAGAAATCATCGCCGAAAAAGCCTGGTTGTCCGGCCAGCAGATAGACCGCCACCGCAGCAATGGCCGCGGCCGCAGCCAATCCGCCCCAGAGGGCTTTCAGCTTCGGGCGCAGCAGGGCGTTGGTCAGAATCAGCGAGCCGAAGAGCGCGATCCAGCCCCAGGTCACCGCCCAGGTGGCGGCCGCGAAGGCCCATTTGGCCGCTTCGCCGCTGAAAAGCCCGTACAGATTCAGCTCGATGGGATCGAAGAAGGCCAGCGGCCCGAACGCCGCCAGCAACACCAGCAGCATCCCCGCTCCGGCCGGGTATTTGCGGTGGCCGAGGCCGAACAACGCCAGGGGGAAGGCAAGCGCGGGCAGCACGCCCATCAGCAGCGCCTGATAATCCATCTGCCCCCAACTGCCGCCGATGACCAGAAAGGAAACCAGCAGGGCGCTGCCGCCCAAAAAGAGATTGCGCCGCTGATTCTCCGAGGTTTCTCTCAGCTGGGGCGTCAGATAAACGCTGAGGCCCACCAGGGTGACGGCCAGGGCCAGGGCCTGCAAGCCGTCCACCAACACATCCCAGCCATTGCCCAGGGCGCCAAACCTGAGCCAGGGAATGAGAAAGACGAGGCCCAGCACCAGGGCCAGCAGCAGCGCGGTCACATCGCAGCGCCCCAGCCGCCTCCGCTTGCCCGACCAGGCCAGCAGGCCTGCGCCCAACAACAGTCCCAGCGCCGTGCGGCTCAGGGCCGCGGCGTAGGTGGCGTTGGGCGGGAGCAGCACCCGGGGCAGCAGAAAGAGCAGCGAGGCCAGAGTCGCCCACAGCAGGGTGCGCACCAGTGCGGCGGGCCGACGGGCCTTGATCAGCAGCCCCAACAGCAAGGGCAGGCCCACCACCAGCGGCGCCAGCAGACCGAATGCCAGAGCCTGCTGTTGCGTCAGGCCCGTGGTGGTGACGTCGCCCCACCAGGCGTAGCCCAGACTCCCCCACTGGATGACCAGCGTCCAGAACAGGGTCCAGCCCATCAACCCGAAGACGACGATCCAGGCCATCGAATGATCGCGTGAGCGGGCGGGCGCGGGGGTGGGATTTTGGATGTCGGGAGATGTCGTCGTCATGTTGATCACCTGGTTTTGAAAATAGCCGTTGCAGTGGACAGACCCGCCGGATTACATGAACGTTGACAAAATAATCCAGTTATAGGCCCGGGGCGCTTCGCGCCCGCCGCCAGCGCCGGGGGACTTTATCC
>JALWDV010000130.1 GCA_027036755.1 Anaerolineae bacterium | reverse complement strand
CACCCCGCCCCTCCCCCGATACTCGCTGCGCTCGTGTTCGGGGGAGGGAGATGACCATCTGCCCGACAGATTTGCAATCCAGCGGGCTCCTCCCCCTGCAAGGCGTCAGCCGAAACGGGGGGAGGCCGGGAGGGGGGCTTGTCACC
Organism: Anaerolineae bacterium; assembly: GCA_027036755.1. GTDB lineage: Bacteria > Chloroflexota > Anaerolineae > J102 > J102 > M2005. The sequence goes on along the minus strand of JALWDV010000130.1, from coordinate 4,903 downwards.
AGGCCAAATTTGAAATTGCTGGCCGTATTTGAAGGGAATTTGACATTGTCGAACTACGAACGTAGCAAGGCCAAAAACCCACGAAGACACGACGACACGAAGGCGCGAAGGGTGAGAAATAAGGATTTTCTTTGTGTCTTCGTTCCTTCGCTCCTTCGTGGCAATACATTTTCAAGGTCGAATCAGGCTACCTGAGCAGTTACCATCTCACTTAATTTGAGGCATTTTTATGAAACTGAGTCATCTTTTTGGCGAAACTCTGCGCGAGGCCCCGGCCGATGCGGAATTCACCAGTCATCAACTTCTGGTGCGGGCGGGCTACATCCGCCAGTTGGGCACGGGCATTTTCAGCTATCTGCCCCTGGCCCGCCGCGTGATGGATAAAATCGAGAACATCATGCGAGAGGAGATGAACGCCATCGGTGGGCAGGAAATGACCATGCCCGTGGTGCATCCCGCAGAAATCTGGCAGGAGACGGGCCGCTGGTATCAGATCGGCTCGGAAATGGGACGGATGAAGGACAGCACTGGCCGTGATATGGTGCTGGCCATGACCCACGAGGAGGTGGTCACCGCGCTGGTGCGAGACATCATTCATTCCTATCGCCAGCTCCCTGCGCTCATCTACCACATCCAGACCAAATGGCGGGATGAACCCCGTTCTCGCGGCGGGCTGATCCGGGTGCGCGAGTTCACCATGAAGGATAGTTACAGCCTGGACACGGATTGGGAGGGGCTGGACAAGCAGTATTGGGCGCATTATCACGCCTATTTCAACATCTTCAATCGCTGCGGTCTGCCCACCATTGCGGTGGAATCGGATGTGGGCATGATGGGGGGCAAGCAGGCGCACGAGTTCATGTATCTCACGCCCATCGGCGAGGATACGCTGGTGCTGTGCGACGCCTGCGGATACACTTCCAACCGCCAGGTGGCCACGTTCCAAAAGCCCGAACCGGAGCCCGAGGAACCGAAGCCGCTGGAGAAGGTGGCCACGCCCGGAACCAAGACTATCGAGGATCTGGCCAATTTCCTGAACATCCCCCAGAGCAAGACGGCCAAGGCGGTGTTCATGGTCGCCACCATCACCGAGGGCCAGGAGGATGTGGAAAAGTTCGTCTTCGCGGTGGTGCGGGGCGATATGGAGCTGAACGAGACCAAGCTGAGCAATGCGGTCAAGGCCAAGGAGCTGCGCCCGGCCCACGAGGAGGAGATCAAGGCCATCGGCGCTGAGCCGGGCTATGGCTCGCCCATCGGCGTTCGCCGCGAGGAGGTCATTCTGGTGGTGGATGATCTGGCCGCGAAGTCGCCGAATCTGGTGGCGGGAGCCAACGAGGAGGGCTATCACTTCCTCAATGTGAATTATGGCCGGGATTTCACCGCGGACATCGTGGCCGACATCGTGGCCGCGGCCGATGGTTACGCCTGCCCCAAATGCGGCGCGCCGCTGCGCACGGTGCGCGGGGTGGAGGTTGGCAATATCTTCAAGCTGGGAACTCGTTACAGCGCGGCCATGGGCGCGCTCTTCCAGGATAAGGACGGCTCGCGCAAGCCGGTGATCATGGGCTCTTATGGCATTGGCGTGGGCCGTCTGATGGCCAGCGTGGTGGAGGAGCATAACGACAGGTACGGCATCATCTGGCCTATCAGCATTGCGCCGTATCAGGTGCACATCGTGGCCCTGCGCGGCGGGTTCGAGGCGGCCGAGCAGCTTTATCAGGATCTGCTGGATGCGGGCGTGGAGGCGCTGTATGATGATCGCACCGAGCCCAGTCCGGGCGAGAAGTTCAACGATGCGGACCTCATCGGCGTCCCCTTGCGCCTGACTGTGGGCGGGCGTTCGCTGAAGAAAGGAGGCGTGGAGCTAAAACGCCGGGATGCGAAGGATATCGCGCTCGTTCCCCTGGACGAGGCCGTGGCCCGGGTGCAGGATGAAATCCGGGCGATGGAAGCCGAATTGCTGTCTCAGACCTGACAGGTTCAACAGCGCGGTTTTGTTACCCCGCCGTGTTAGCTGACGCCAACAACGCAATCAAAGGACGCGACGTGCGGAACCTGTCAGGTCTGCGCGCCCCCCTGACCTGACAGGTCTCAGAACGGAATCCCGTGCCCCCAACTTGTTGTCACCACGCCAACAACGCCGTCTTTGAAAGCCTGTCCGATGACCTGTCAGGTCTGCCCAGGAGGCTCAAATGTCTGTCGCGCAAGCACTCTTACTCGATCAGCATTACCACATCTACGGACATGCGGTGGATGGGCTTTCCCTCTTCAAAAATCAACGGGATTATCACCGATTCTTACGCCTGTATGTAAAGTACATTGCTCCAGTGGCGAAGACATACGCATTTTGCCTGTTGCCCAACCATTTTCATTTCTTCATTTACACATTCCCGCCCCACGAGCAATCGGTTTCGGATGATTCGGAAATGCCAGTGGAACCAAGCCGCGCTTTTTCGAATTTGCTCAATGCTTACGCCCGCTATTACAACCTGAAATACAGACGGCGAGGCTCCCTATTTGTGCGGCCATTTGGAAGGAAAGAGGTCAATTCGACAGCATACTTTCTGAAATTGATCGTTTACATCCACAAAAATGCCGAACATCATGGTCTTGTTGATGACTTCAAGGATTGGCCTTACACTTCTTACCACCTGTTCTTTACTGAGAAGCCATCACATCTGGATCGAGAAAGCACGCTCTCATGGTTTTCATCTATCGACGGCTTCAGGAGTTCCCATGCGAATTCCATAGATTACTGCGACATCGCGTCACTGATTTTTGACGATTAACGGATTTGCAGCATGACCTGACAGGTTCAACAACGCGGGGTCGTTATCCCGCCGTGTTAGCTGGCGCCAACAACGCAATCGAAGGACGCGTCGTGCGGAACCTGTCAGGTCGGCGCCGCACCCCCTGACCTGACAGGTCTCAGGACGGAATCTCGTCCCCCCACTTGTTGACGCCACGCCAACAACGCCGTCTTTGGAAGCCTGGCTGATGACCTGTCAGGTCGTCAGGGCGTCGCACCGACATTTACGAAATCAGGATACACGATCTCCATGGGGCCCAGCACCTCCGGCGGGTCCCATTTTTCTTGCAGGATGTTGGAGGTCACCTCAGCGACTTCGGGGAGGGCCTCTTTGATGGCCCGCTCGATCTTCAGCTTGATAAGCGGCGCCAGGGGGCAAAATGGCGTGGTCAGCACCAAATCCAGCTCGATCCGCGCGCCCTCGACGCGCACATCCTTCACCATGTTCAGGGTGACGATGTCCATGGTGAATTCGGGGTCGTAGACGGTGCGCAGGGCGTCCAAAACTTTTTCTTGGGTGATCATAAAAATCCTCTTGTGGTGTGGTGAAAACATGATACACCAGGGAAGGGATGAGGACAAGAGGGTGACGGATTGTAGCGCGCCGTCGGGGCGATGTATAATGAATGTAATCTGCAACCAGGACAAAACAAAACCAAAAGTTGATCTCACGCAAAGTCGAAAAGGCGCCAAGTTTTTCTTTGCCCTTTTTCCCTTGGCGGCTCTGCGCCCTTGCGTGAGACGCTTTCTGATTCAGCCAGCAATGATCTCAGTGATTACTGCATCCAAGGAGTTCTCATGTCAGCCAAAACCACCGCAGACCTGCATCCAGCTTTCGATTGGCAACGCGTCGCCCGTCTCGTCATGCTCTCCCGCACCCTGGACGAGATGGAGGAATCTGATCTGACGCCCAGAGGACTGGTGAAATATCAGTTCTCGGCCCGGGGACATGAGTTGGGGCAAACCCTGCTCAGCCAGCTCACCACGCATCCCCACGACGGAGCCAGCGTGTACTATCGCTGCCGTCCCTACGCGCTGGGCTCCGGCCTGACGCCCGTAGAGGCCCTGGCCGCGGGCATGACCAAAGCCGGGGGCATCAGCGATGGCCGGGACGTGGGCGTGGTCTTCAACATGCCCTCGCGCGGGGGCGTCACCATCCTGCCCAACGCCGCGGACGTGGGCTCCCAGTACACGCCCGGCGCGGGCTGGGCCGAGGCCATCCGCTACTACACCGAGGTGCTGGAGGACGACTCGTGGCGGGGAGCCATGGCCGTCATCTTCGGCGGCGATGGCTCGGTGGCCTCCAACGGCTTTTGGTCGGCCATCACCATAGCCACCACCCGCAACCTGCCCGCGCTGTTCGTCATCGAAGACAACGAGCTGGCCATCTCGGTGCAGGGCGAATTCCAAACGCCCGGCGGCAACATCGCCCGCAATCTCGCATCCTTCACCAACCTGGCGGTGTGGGATGGCAGCGGAACCACGCCGGCCGAGACAGCGGAACTGGTGGCCAACGCGGTCGAGCACGTGCGCGCGGGCAAAGGCCCGGGCCTGCTGCATCTCACCGTGCCCCGCATGTCGGGCCATTCTTCGGTGGATAACCAGGCCTACAAGACTCTGGAAGACCTGGCCCGCGACGCCCGGCGCGACCCCCTGCCCGCGCTGCACGATTACCTGGTTCCGGCGCTGATGAGCGAAGAGGAATGGCAGACTCTCTTCGATGAAGTGCGGGCCGAGGCCCAGGCAGCATTGGATGAAGCCCTGGCCCTGCCCGAGCCCGACGTGGAATCGGTCACCCGCCACGTGTGGCACGATCCGGCCAACCCCGCGCAGATGGGCGGGCCCACGCCCTCGGGCCTCAGCTTCCCGCCCGGCTCCCCCATTCCCAATCCGCCCGACCCCACCCGCCTGAACATGGTGGAGGCCATCCGCCGCACCCTGGACGTGGAGCTGGCCGTCAATCCCCGTGCGTCCATCTTCGGCGAAGATGTGGGCCGCAAGGGGGGCGTGCACACCGCCACCCTGGGCCTGCAAGCCAAATATGGCGAAGGCCGCGTCTTCGACACCAGCCTGTCGGAAGAAGGCATCATGGGC
>JALWDV010000129.1 GCA_027036755.1 Anaerolineae bacterium | reverse complement strand
TGAAGTCGCCGGGCTACAAAACAGCGCCGGATAAATCCGGCTAGCCCCGAAGGGGCGCTGTTTCTAGCCGGGGGACTTTATCCCCCGGCGCTGGCGGTGGGCGCGAAGCGCCCCGCCAATGAATGGATTATTTTAACTTTCCAACTCATTTGGGACACACCCTTATCTTTTTCATCTGCGTAGATCGGCTTTTTCTGCGTCATCTGCGTTCTGTTTACGAAACACCGCCCATCAGCAGGCGTTACGGAGCCGGGGTGCATGTAGGCAAAGGCGTGGGGATGGGCAGAGTCTGCACGAGGGTGTTGTTTTCTTCCGAAAGCTCCATGACTTGATCGCCGACGTCCAACTGCAGGCGATTTTGGCTCAACGAGAATCCCGGCGTCCACAATTCCCCTTCCGAGTTCGCGGGCAGACCAGGCCAGGACTTGCGAACGCCGTTGATTTGAATGACGAATGGGCCTGCCGGCGCTGTACCCTGATTGATGAAACGGGCGCGCACGCCCAGGATGGCGGGATGACTGTCATCCGTGCACGTCATGGGTGTTTCGGTTTCGATGTGCATGTCCACAGGAGCCAGATCGGGCAGAAGCACTGGAGGGATATCATATTCGTGCAGCAGCAGCGGCAGGAAACGGAGAATGGGCGTGGGGGTAGGGCTCGGCGTGGGGGTGGACGTGGGCGTGGGAGTGGGCGTGGGCTGATCTCCCGCAGGCAGGACATAACGCACGATCAATTGGGGTCGATAGGCGGGGATGGCGTATTCCGACGCGGCCACCTGGAATTGACTGAACGCCCCTGTGGTCTCGATAAGCCAGCCTCTGTTCTCCCTTTGTCCGAGACTCATGGCCACGAGGTCCGCGCCTACATCGAAATGAATCCATCCTTCCTTGCTCAGCGACTCGACGTCGGTGGCGGGCGCATAGCGATCGGCAGCGCCCTGAGCGCCCGCGACTTCCCATTGTTCACCGGTTCGGGCGAAGCTCCATGAGACGGTGTCGATGTCCCAATCGCGGCGCAGGGCGTAAGCCGCGGCCTGCAACGGCTCATCATCCGCACCGATGACCCGAAACCATAGCGAACCGCCGGTGACGGTGGCCTGGTCGGGAATATCGTCGAGACCGAAACGAATGACGGTGCTCTTGTTGGGATTGCCCCGCCAGGCGTGGACGGGCGCGTGGGCGAAGTTGTCGACGGGATGAAATCCATCCAGATTTGCATCGACGACGTCGGTGAAGCCAGGCTGCCCTTCTTGCAGCACCAGCAATCGGTCGCTGATGACAAGCCGGCCGAAATCGCCGAAGTTGGCCGCGGGCGTGGCGCCTTCCCAGACCAAAACGCTCTTTTCCGCTCCGGCAGTGGCGTCGATCAGGCTGAGGTTCAAGCCCATCTGACGGCCATGCGTCAGGTCGCCTCCCAGTAGCTGCACGGGAATGAAGAATTCGGCGCGGTATCCGCTGTCGCCGCCAGAGACGAAGTCGATGATCTCGGGCATGGGCGCTTGCAGACCGTCGGGCGTGAATGTCAGAATCATGTCTTGTCCCCCGTCATTCTTGCCATCGTCATCGATATCCAAAGCCAGGATGACGCTATCCCCCTCCCGGGTGTCGGCGTCCTGCACGCGCAGCGCCCCCAGAAGCCCCTGGGGCTGCCATTGCAGTTGCAGATGGGCGTTGGCCGTGGTGGCGGGGCCATACTGAGAGTCGGCGGTGGCCGAATCCAGCGTAAGCGCGCTGAGATCATCCCAATCGCCGAGATCGCCATCTACGATCTGTCCGGCGACGGCAAAGGCCGTGAGGCTGCGGTTTTGCTCATCGAAGGGGGTCAGCGCGATGTCTGCAAAGCGATCGGGGGCTTCGGGCGCACCGACAAGCTGGGGCGCCGACCACACCAACAGGGCGCTGCCGCCGTCATCGACATCATGGAGCTGGAAGTTCAAACCAACGCTGCCGCCGCGATGCAGATCATCGCCCAAAAGCGTCGCCGGGATGCCGATTTCCATCTGATAGCCGTGATCGTTGGCGCGGGCGACGGCGCGAACTCCGGTCGGCGCCCCCTCCAACTGACCATCGGAGCGCACTGTGAATGTGAGATCATCGTCCCCCCAGAGGTTGTCGTTACGCCCATCCAGGGCCAGACCGATGCTGTCTTCCGATGTCACTTCATCGTCCCGAACATCGACGGCCAGAACGAGTTGATCCTCCTGCCATCGCATCCGCAGTTCGGCGCTGGCGTCATCCATCGCGGGCGTCTGGCCATCGCTTGTCTCCCAATGATAAGCCAGCACCGAATCGATCTTCATTACGACGTCGTCGCCGTCTCGCCATTCGGTCAAATTGCCATCGATGGCGTCATCATAACGTCTCGGACGCGCGTTCAGCGCCAAAGGCGAATCGCCATAACGCAAAATGACGCCCTCCCAGCCAGAGGCGAAGGCGGTGTCTTGATCCAGAGCCTGCACCGATTCCAGACGGGCATCGACCGGGGAATAGGCGTTTATCCAGCTATGTCCGCCATCGGAAGTGAAGAGAATCGAGCCGTGTTCGCCCACGGCCCAGCCGTGCAGATCATCCGCCATGCTGATATCCAGCAATTGGCCCGCGCCGGAATCAACCTGGGCGCGGCTCCAATTGACCCCGCCATCTTCACTGTAGATGACAACCGCCACATCACTGCATTGAGAACTCCTGCAACCCGCCAGCCAGGCTTTGTCCATCCTGCCATCATGATCGCTGTCCTTCACATCCACGCCATAAAGTCTGACGCCGCCCATCCGGGTGCTGCGTTGATACCAGGCTCCCGTGGCGTTGCGGATGAGGAAATAGCTGGTGGAAGTGGCGGCCATGCCGTCGCTGTCGCCAATGGTTTCGATATCGAACACATTGCCGCTGGCGGTCGCGGCGCGCCGCCAATGATAGCCGTCATCGGTGAAAAACAGGCGATAACTGCCGCCCGCGAGGGCATTGTGTTCATCTTGCGCCCTGACTGCATACAGGAATTTGCCGTAGCCGCGTCCAGTTCCCGAGGGGCTGTCGATGATGCCCTGATCCTGCCAGGTGACGCCGCCATTAGTAGTGCGCCGCACCACGCCGTAGCGCCCCACAAAGAAGCAATCATCGGCGCTCAGGCAATCGACATCGTAATAAAACTGGTGCGCTTTTTTGTCGGGCGGCGGCGCCTGAAATTGTGACCATGTTTTGCCGCCGTCGGTGGTGCGGCGATAGGACCAATCGCCTCCTGCAACATAGCCGACCTGATCGTTCACGAAATCCAGCTTGCGGAAGCGGGGGAAGAGATCTCCGATCTTTAGTGACCAGTGGGCTGCGCCGTTGGTGGTCAAAAACACCCCCCACGCATCATACTCCTGCGTTGAGGTGCTGAATTCGACATCGGTGGTGTGTCGAGCGCCCGCACTCCACGCCCGGCGTTTGTCCAACGCCTGGACGGCGTAAAGGATGCGGTTCTCGTCGTTCAGGTCATAGAATCGATGCCAGGATCCGTCATAGCGCAGGGTGGCGCCCGCACTGCCCACTACATAACACACGCCGCTGACGCAATCCACGTCCTGGAAAAAGCTGATGGGGAATCCGGTGTCGGGTTCGGCGATCCAGGCGCCGCCGCCGTTGGTGGTGGCGAGAATGACGCCGTTGGATCCCACGGCCCAGCCCCGATAGGATGTCTCGAAGGTGACTGCGCGCAGGTCGGTGTGCACCTGGATATTCTGGCGCTGCCAGGTTTGACCGCCATCTTCGGTGTGCAGGATAACGCCGTCATCGCCCACGGCCCAACCCCGATGATCATCGAAAAAATAAAGTCCGTGCAAATCGGTGGAAACGCTCGAATCCACCGGCTGCCAGGTTTGACCGCCATCTTCGGTGTGCAGCAGTCGTCCCTGGGCTCCGGCCGTCCAGCCATGTTGCGCATCGATCATGTCCAGCGCAAACAGATCAACACCGGCTCCGGTATCGCCAGGCAACCAGGTTTCGCCGCCATCTTTTGTGCTAAAGATGACCCCGCGATCGCCTACAGCCAATCCCCGAAGAGGCGATGTGAAATCGACAGAATGCAGATCGAACTTGGCGTCCACCGAAAGATAGCGCCAACTGACGCCGCCATTTTCGGTGCGAACCACCATGCCGTCGCTGCCCACGCCAATGGCGGTGTTAGCATCGAAGGCGTGAAAATCATAGATTTCGCCAGTCGATTTCCAGACCACCTGCCAGGAAGAGCCGGTCAAAGCGCTGGCGGGCTCATCGAAAAGGCCCAAAACAACCGCCAGAATAAACCCCGATACAAGAAAGGCAAAGAGGGCCAGAAAACCTGTGTGTTTGATTTTCATGTTGACTCCTGGATAAAGAAAAAGTTGGATGGATTCCCGCTGTGAGAATATATCGAAACTGGAGTCTGGCGAAAACTATTTTGGCCACTCGAAACGGTCTTTTTTACCACAGATTACACGGATTTCACAGATTTTTTGTTTGATTTTTCTCCTTTTTCTGTGAAAATCTGTGGAAATTTGTGGTTAGGATAAAAACGCCAGTGTCCAGTATCGAAACAATGAGATGCTCGCTCATCAAGACATCCCCTGTTCTCCCGAAGACAAGAAAACAGGGAACGAGTCTGTTTGTTCATTATGATACATGACAGTTGCGATCTGGGAAAGTTTGCAAAAATTGAGTCGTAATCTTTTGGCAGGCGTTAGGGCCCGCGATGAACTTCGCGCGGATTTTCGCAGTGATGACGTCGCGGGGTAAAATGCCCGCATGGCCCGCAAAATCCTCGTTTCCCTGCTCCTCATCCTGTTCGGGGTGCTGCTTGCCTTCGGCGTGCTGGAGGTTTTCGTCCGCATCTCGGGCAAGACGCCGCCATCGGGCGAGCCCGCGTTCTTCTGGCAGGATGACAAGCGCTTCGGCTGGTTCCACGCGCCGGGCGCGGCGGGGGATTATTTCAATTGGGTGCGTCCTTTTTCGGTTGAAGCGTTTGCCACGTCCGCCCGGCGATGAAGTCGCCGGGCTACAAAACAGCGCCGGATAAATCCGGCTAGCCCCGCAGGGGCGCTGTTTCTAGCCGGGGGACTT
>JALWDV010000128.1 GCA_027036755.1 Anaerolineae bacterium | reverse complement strand
GGTGGAAGCGCCGGGCCAGGGTTCGTTGGGCGGCCAGATGTCGAGGATGCCCCCGCGGCGGCTGAACTGGCCCGGCGCTTCCACCACGGTGGCGTGCTCGTAGCCCGCGGTCAGCCAGCGGGCCAGCAGCGCCCGCAGATCCACCAACTCGCCCCGGCGCAGCGTGTGCAGCCCCCGCCGGAAGAGGGCGGGGGGCGCGGTTTGCTGCATCAGCGCCCGCACCGAGGCCACGATCACGGGCGGGCGTTGGTCTGCGCCCGGGCGTCCCCAGCGAGCCAGCGCGGTCAGCGCAGCCAGCCGGGCCTGGCGCGTCTCCCGCGCCCAAGGGATGCGCTCGAAGGGCAGCGCGTCCGGGTCCGCGAAGCGGAAGACCCGGGCCTCATCGCCCAGCCACGCCCGCAGTTGATCGGCCAGCAGCACTGCGGTCTCGGCCCGGGCCGTCAGCAGCAGAGCCGGACGTTGCAGCTCAGCCACGAACCCCGCGGCCGCGTAACTCCGGGCCGAGGCGATGATCCCCAGCGGGTGCGCGGGGGCCTCGCCCGCGGCCAGCCCTGCGGCAATCCGCCGGAACGCGTCCAGCCGCCGCAGGTAGGCGATCAGCCCTTGCAGGTGCAGTTGGGCCGTGGGGGGCGTGGAGGAGGGAGGCATGGGAGTGGGTCAGTAAACAGTAATCAGTGAGTCTGTGATCAGTGGAAGGATTTGGCGGGTGTTGACTGGATATGGATGGATGCCGTATAATTCAAACATGGAGCCACAAGAACCGTATCGCGTCCTGGTGGATGCGCTGGCAGAACATTTTGGCGAAAGGCTGCGAATGATTGTCCTGTTTGGCTCTCGCAGTCGGGGTGAGGCGCGGGATGAAAGCGATCATGACATTTTCGTCGTCATCGAGGATTTACCCCAAAATATCCTCAAGCGTCAGCGCGAAGTGCGGATGGCTTTACTTCCCAGACTGACAGAAATGCCAGATGGTATTTCTGTGTTGGCAAAGACGCCGGAAGAAGTGGATAAAAACCTGACGCCCTTGCTGGTGGACATTTTTATGGAAGGCAAGCCATTATGGGGCGAGGCTTATTTTCAGAAATTCCATGCGATGGCCGCGCGAGCCGTGCGCGAAGCGGGGCTACGACGCAGGCGCATTGCCGGAACCTGGATGTGGGTCTTCCCGTCGCCGCGACTGCATGATTGGGAATTAACCTGGGAGGGTTATCGTGAAATTGCCCAGGGAAGCTGAGTATCGCCTTGCTTTGGCCGAAGGATTTCTACGAGAAGCAGAAGAGGATTTTAGACTGGAACGCTGGCGTTCCTGTGTCGATAACGCACAGATAACAGTTGAAAATATAGGAAAAATGGGCATGGTTCAGATCGTCCTTCCATCAGCTTTACAATTTCAGGCATGGTTCATTTGCAGTAAAACCAGCTTGACAAATCGATCTGGCGCCGAGCCAATTTTCCAGCACCTTGACAATTGAAAACAGGAAGATTCCTGTGATATTGATTGTTGGTCACTTATCAATATTAGGAGGAATCTTCCCAATGACATGGTATCAAACTTATCCCCATTCTGCATATTGGCCCGAACCGATTGAACGTTTCTACCAGGCCACAGGTGGACAACCATCTGGTGAGACTCTTGCGCCCAGAGCG
>JALWDV010000127.1 GCA_027036755.1 Anaerolineae bacterium | reverse complement strand
AAAACAGACAGCCTACCTCAGCATTCCCCCTCAACGCTCTGCATCCCCCGCGCTATTCATCATGCCCACCGCCTTCAAGCTCAAATCGAATGAAGATTATGTGATCCAGCTCGATGTTTTCGAGGGGCCCATGGATCTGCTGCTGCATCTCATCGAACGGGAGGAGCTGCCCATCACAGCCGTCAGTCTCGCCCGGGTGACGCAGCAATATCTGGATTACATGGCGACGTTGGAGCAGTTGCGGCCCGATGACATCGCCGAGTTCCTGGTCATGGCCGCGCGGCTGCTTTACATCAAATCATCGGCGCTGCTGCCCCGCCCCCAGCAGGATGAGGACGAGGAAGAGGAAGACCCGGGCGAAGCCCTGGCCCGGCAATTGCGGGAATACAAACGCTTCAAGGAGAAAGCCGCGTTTTTGCGAGAACTGGAGGAGCGCGGCTTGCGCACCTACGTGCGGCTGGCCCCCCCGCCCGCGCTGGAAAAACGGCTCGATCCCTCGGGCCTGAGCGTGGACGCGCTGCTGGATGCGCTGTATGAGGTGCTGGAGGAGATGAATCCGCCCGAGCCGCCGGTGCACAGCATGGCGGCCCTGGAGATCACCATCGATGACAAGCTGACGGAACTGGGAGAGCTGGTCAGGCAGGGCAAACCCTTCCGTTTCAAGCAGATATTGCGCCAGGCCCGAAACCGCACCGAGATCATCGTCACCTTTTTGGCCGTGCTGGAGATGATCAAGCTGAGGCAGGTGCGGGTGATGCAGCCCCAGCCCTTCGATGATATTATGATCGAACCGCTGGCCGCGCCCGCGGATGCGTGAGGCCTTTCCCATCGCGTTTTCGTCACATCATCCATCCCAAAAACAAAGCCCGACGGGTGTGTCCAATTTCGGTTGGAGCAATTATTGCACAGGACGAGTGATGAATGTTCACAAATAAATCGGTCATCGTGGCGTTCGCCACGTCCGCCCGGCGATGAAGTCGCCGGGCTACAAAACAGCGCCGGATAAATCCGGCTAGCCCCGCAGGGGCGCTGTTTCTAGCCGGGGGACTTCATCCCCCGGCGCTGGCCGCGGGCGCGAAGCGCCCCGCCCATGAATGGATTATTTTACTTCCCAACTCATTTTGGACACACCCAGCCCGACTCGAACTGAGCCGGGCTTCGCTGCGTGCGAGATGACTTCTCAATGCGGGAACCAGCCCGCCAGCGACTTGGAGCAGCGGAATTCTTTGGTCTTCGTGGGATCGGTGGTGGCGTCCACAGTCCAGATGACATCGCTATCAGCCGGTTCGCAGGCGCCCCAGATGGTGATCTTCGGCTCCATCTGCACCGAGCCGCGATTGGGCGAATTCCAGGCCCCGTCAGAATGGAAGCATTCAGCCTGGTGCAGATTCTGTTCGATGCAGGGCGTGAAATCGCCGTAGCGGGTCTGCACGCTGGTCGCGGATTCAGGCGGCATCGGCGCGGGCAGTGGACGGTCGGGCGGGGGAACCAGCGCGCCCTCGCCCGGTTTCAGATACGCCCATGAGGTGTAGATGTAGGCCGGGCCAGTGAACTGCCGGTAATCGATGCGAACTGTGTGATAGCCCTGGGAGACGGGCGCGGAGAAGATGACCTTCTTCCCGCTGAGTCCCTGATCGATGGTGTTCATGTAAGCGACGTTGTCGATCATAAAGACGAACTCGTCATCGGCCAGGACGCTGAACTGGTAGTCGCCGCCATAGAAATACGTGTTCAGCGTGGAACGCAAGCTCCAGTAAGAGGCGGGCATGTTGGGCCCGGGCGCATCATCGCCCCAGTTGTAGTTCATCGAATTGCTGTATTGGGTGTAAACAGGATAGCCTGCCCAATCCAGGTTGGGATAAAAGCTCATCCGCCATTGGTTGGCGGGGGCTTGTTGCACCCTGGATTGGGCGGAGATCGTCGCAGCTCCAGCGAAAATCAGCAAGGCCGCAACGATAATCACAGTCGTGATGATGAGATATCGCTTCATCGTATTGACTCCATTCGTCGAAGTAAAAGGCGTGAGGAAAGTTGCGACTATTGCTTATCGCTGTCGGGAGCGGGAGCAGGTTGGGGCGCGAGGATTTCGGGGGCGGCGTCAGCCGCGTCGGTGACGGTGAGCTTGCCCTTGACCACCTCCTCGGGATGGACGCGGCCCACGAACACCGCATAACGTCCCTGCCCGGGATTGGGGATGACCACCATCGGGTTGACGTTCTCCGCCGACGCATCGTCATTGCAGAGAACGTCGCCGCCCGGAGCCGCCACCAACAGCGTGCTATCCCCATCTCCTTCGAAATAGACTGAAAGCGCATCAGCCTCGTCCGACCAATCGAACACGAGATCAGGTTTCTCGCCGATAAAGCCGTTGCAGAGCTGGCCCTCGATATCAAAGTCGAAGGCGGGAACCTCGCCCTTGGCCGCGACGCGCACGCTGAGCGCCTTGCCGCCCGCTTTCAGATTCTTCACGTTCTGCTTGTAGTTCTTGATGATCTCGGCCAGCGCCTCGACGGGCCTGGCGTTGAGCCTCGCGCTCGTTGCCATCACCGGCCCGCGCTTGATCAGGCCGTTCAGGGTGAAAGTCTCGACGCTGACGTCGTCGCGAGTGGTGACCACCAACACGCCCGGAATGAGCTGCTCGGGGTAATAGCTGCCCACCCAGATGTTGTAAATGCCATCTTCGGGATGCTCGAAGGTGACGCCGGGATCCAGCAGCAGATCGCTGGCGTCATCATTGCAATGGAATGCGCCGTCGGGCGATTGGATGATGAGGGTGGGATCGTGATCGCTGTAGAAGAATATCTTCGCCAGATCGGTCTCGCCTTCCCAGTGGATGCGGGCCACCGGCTGGATGTTCACAAAACCGGTGCAATCGCCGCCCAGCGTCGAGGCGTCGAAGCTTCCGCCGCCATTGACGCTGACGATGAAGGGGTCCAGCGGATTGCCAGCCTGGATGTCCAGCGTGACATAAGCTTTCTGCTCGGTGATGACGGGAATGGGAAGCTGCTTGTGCAGAGGAACCGTCTCATCGATATTGATAAGCTCCAGATCCGTCCCCTCCAGCTTGAGATCGCCGTTCTCGTCGATATCGAGCAGGAATTCATCCGCGCCTTCCTGCGAGGTGATCTTGCCCTTGATTTTGCCGTCCTCCGTGACGCTCCAAACGCCGTCATAGGTCTCGGCTTCTTCTTCGCCCAGGGTCAGGATGGAAAGATCGAACGTCCCATCCGCGTCGAGGGAGAGGGTGGCCATGCGCACAGCGCCGCCTTCTTCGGCCGGAGGCAGCAGGACTTTATACTCCCCGGCCAGTTTCTGCATCGCCCCGGCATCCTCGGGCGTTTCGCCAGGAGCGGTTGCCACCTCTTCGGCGGGAGCGAAGACGATGTTGCCGCCATCCATTTGCATGTTGATGACCAGATTGCCGTCATCGGTGAAGAGATACGTTCCCGCGTAGCTCAACTCCTTGAGAAACTCATCGGCCAGGGAGTCATCGCTGCAAACCTGCATGGTGGTGGGATTCAGTTGGATGGAGAGGGAGCCGCCCTCATCGCTGAACTCGCCCGACGTCTCCTTGCAGTCGGCCTTGACGATGAGCGAGCCATCCTCGTCGAACTGCACGGTGTAGCGGGCGGGGTCATCCACTTCGATGGTCGTATCATTCGCCATCCCGGTGCGCTGCCACTGCCACACCGGCCCGATAAGCTTCGCTTTTTCACTCTCCCCGGTCGCCACCGCGGGCGTCTTTGCGAAGACCAGAAGCGCCTGACCATCGGAGTCCAGCAGGGTGAGCGTATCGCCCACGATGTCGAACGTCGCGACTTGAGGCAGCAGGCTTAGATAGGTCTGTTCCTGCTGCATCACCGGCTCGGGACACATCATCATGGTGCTGCCGATCTTGTCATCAATGTCGAGGGCGTCGCCATCCGCCCGATAAGCGGCGAAGTAGCGATTGCAGCCCGCGTTGCCCGCGATCCTGCCATCCTCGAAGGTGAGGATGACGGGGGCGTCATGCAGGGCGTCGGTCATCTCACCCTCGTCATTTCGCCAGGAAACCAGATTCCATTCCACGCCCTCGAGATCGCCCGCGGCCGCAGCCGTCGCTTCAGCCGTTGCGGCGAGGGTCTTGCTGACGATTTTCACCAGCGTATATTTGAGAGAGGAAGCGTCGGCTGGCGGGTTTTCGACCTTCTCGACCTTGACGACGATTTCATATTCGTAGCCTTCTTCATAATCGAAGCCCTGGATGGGCTGATAGAAATACTGGTAGGCGTCATCGGGATTTTCCTTGACCATCATGCACTTCTGAGGCCCGGCGCCGGTGCAATCCGCCAGTTTCGGCCCGATGTAGAGGGTTTTCGTCTCGGGCTCCTGCACTTTGCCCGGCGACGCTGCCGCATGGGGTTGAGAAGCGGCCTGGGCCGCGCCGCCGCAGGCGGAAATCGCCACGACGAGCCATAACGCGCCCGCCAAAAGCAGGGGCCAGCGTATTTTGCTGCGGATTTTCATCATGTCGCCTTCTCCTTGAAGAAGAGTCTGGGTGAGAGCAAATGGTTGCCGACGGAAGCCGCCAGCGTTTCGCCGTTTGGCGTTGTCACCTTTTGCAACTGCTAACGTATGCCTGTTGGTTGTCTTTTCTCCCTCAAACCTGACAGGTTCTTGTAACCTTGGCGGCAGGATGTACGGTTTTTCAGCCAGCAACGAAGCGTGCAAGGCTCTGAATCGTTGCCAAAGGAACCTGTCAGGTTAATTCAAGCGAAAGCGACCTTAGCAGTTGTCACCTTTCCATTATAGCAACCACATCGACAAAACGACTAACGATTTCAAAAGGTTCCATATCTCCTCCCCCGCCCGTCTCGGAGCGGGGGAGGAAGCAAAGGAGGGGGCCCGTCCCCAAGAGACTGAATTTACTCGGCCAGCGCCCGCCATCCGCCCCAAAGCACCGACTGATGAACCTTGACAAAATAATCCGGTTATAGGCCCGGGGCGCTTCGCGCCCGCCGCCAACGCCGGGGGATGAAGTCCCCCGGCTAGAAACAGCGCCCCTGCGGGGCTTAGCCGGATTTATCCGGCGCTGTTTTGT
>JALWDV010000126.1 GCA_027036755.1 Anaerolineae bacterium | reverse complement strand
TTCGGCAAGAAGCAGAAATTCGGGCGGCATGGCGCGGCCTATGCGCTGGATCAGACCGGCACGCACATCATCGAGGGCATCATCATCCTCTATGGCAAGGGCGTGAAGCCCGGCGTGCGGCTGCAAGGCGCCGAGCTGCTGGATGTGGCGCCCACCGTCCTGCACCTGCTGGATACGCCCATCCCCCGGGCCATGGACGGCAAGCCCCTGCTGGACGCCTTCGAGCCCCAGGTGGCGAAAAAGCCGGTGGTTTACGAAGATGATGACGGGGATGACGCCAGCGGCCCGGGCCTGGAATTGAGCGAGGAGGAGCAGCGGGCCATCCGCGAGCGCTTGCAGGGATTAGGCTACGTCGCCTGACCATGATGGCTGCGGAACCATCCACCTCGTTCACGCCCGAGCGGCCCGCGCTGCCCCCCGCGACGAAAGACCTGTCGGTCATCATCGTCAACTGGAATGCGGCGGCCTATCTGCCCGCGGCCCTGGACGCGCTCTTTGCGGCCACGGCTCATCTGGACGTGGAAGTGCTGCTGGTGGACAATGCGTCCACCGACGATTCGCTGGCTCTGGTGCGGGAGCGCTATCCCCAGGTGACCATCATCGCCAACGAAAGCAATCGCGGCTTCGCCGCGGCCAACAACCAGGGCATTCGCCGGGCCCGCGGCCGATACATCCTGCTGCTGAATCCCGACACAGAACTTCCGCCCCACGCCCTGACCCGATTCGTGAGCTTCATGGACGCGCATCCGCAGGTGGGCGCGGCCGGACCGCGACTGCAAGGCCCCACTGGCAAGATTCAGGGCGGGGCCGCGGGCCACGATCCTTCGTTGAGCACCATCTTCAACTTCGCCACCTTTCTCTATCGCCTCTTTCCCCGCCGATTTCGGGGGTTGTGGCTGGCTCGCTCGCTTTATGAGGACGACCGGCCTATCGACGTCGATTGGGTGTCGGGGGCCAGCATGTTGCTGCGCCGCGAAGCCATCGAGACCGCGGGGCTGATGAACGAGCGCTATTTCATGTATTCCGAGGATGTGGAATTGTGCCGCCGGATGCGGGCCGCGGGCTGGCGCATCGCCTGTCTGCCCGACATCCACGTCACCCATCACATCGGCGGCAGCTCTCGCCAGCTCGGGCCCGAATTCTACGCCCACAACATCGATTCCCTGGATCTGGACTTGCGCACCCGCTACAATGCGTTGCAGGTGGCGCTGATGCACCTGGTGGCCGCATTCGGCTATCTGCTGCGCATGTTGTTCTACGAAGCGCGTTACCAACGAGGAAAGTTCCCGGTGTTTCGAGATTTGAGCCATCTGTGGCGAGCGTGCCTGAAGACGAGCCTGGTGCGCATGATCAAACCCGCGCCCGTGGCCACCTCATACGATGCTCGACAACCGGCCAACCTGGACGGCGGCCATCCTCCGGGCATCGAAACGCCGGCGTCGCCCGGAAGCTGAACGTAAAGCGTCAAAAGTCAAACGTCATCCTGCTGTAAGTACACGTCCAGAAATTAGTTCCCTTTTCCGGCCAGGCCGCCAGAGCTTCGCCCCCCTCCCGGCCCTCCCTCGATAATCGCTGCGCCCGTGTTCGGGGGAGGGAGACGTTCATCTGTCAAACAGATTGGCAAACCAGCGGCTCCTCCCCCGAACAC
>JALWDV010000125.1 GCA_027036755.1 Anaerolineae bacterium | reverse complement strand
TGAGATTTGGAGAGAAATTTCTCTGTGAACGACCACTATTTTCTCCGTGTCCTCCGTGTCTCCGTGGTGAAATGACCTTTTTGCAGTGGAGTCATGATTAAAGATTAAAGATGTGAGGTGATCGACGTAAAATTCAAAACATCTTTCCATGCTTTAATCATTACTCTTTAATCATTATTCTTCTTCGCTCGTGCAACGCCATGTGCCCGCGCTGGATGCCTTCGGTGACCAGGGCGCGCAGCGCGGCCAGGTTTTGAGCCAGGCCCGCAGCCGCCATGATCTGCGAAAGACGGCGGGCGTCGGGGTTGTTCAGCAGCTTCAGAGCCAGCCGGGCCGCAGGATGGTATTTGGTGAGACCGCCCACCGTGCCGATGGCCAGGGGCGTTTCCAGCCGTCCCAGCAGGTGGTTGTCCTCCACCCGCCAGTCGGTCAGCGCCCGATACTGACCATCCCGGGCGGCGTAAGCGTGACCGCCCGCCTCGATGGCCCGCCAATCCTGCCCCGTGGCCAGGGCCACCGCGTCGATGCCGTTGAACACGCCCTTGTTGTGGGTGGCCGCCCGATAGGGATCGGCCAGGGCGAAGGCGTTGGCCTCGAAGATGCCCCGGGCCACTTCCTCGCCCGTCAGCTCGGGCGTTTCCAGCGCAGCCACCGGAATGCGGCAACTGGCCCAGGCCCGACGCTGATCGCTGAGATTGGAGAGGATGCGCAACAGCGCCCGCCCTTCGGTGATAGCCTCCAGTTCGGGGGCCAGGGTTTCGGCCGCGGTGTTGATGGCGTTGGCGCCCATCGCGTCCCGGGTGTCCATCAGCAGATGCACGATGAGCATGGGGCCTGCGGGCGTGTCGGGCAGCTTGCGCACCTGCAAATCCAGGGGGCCGCCGCCCAGCTTGCGGATGGTGGGATGCAGGTGTTCGAGTTTGACTAGCAGCTCGGGCTTGAGGGCCTCGATGCGGATGATGGCCGCGTCGGGGTAGGGGACGTCCAGCAGTTGGATCTGGCCGATCATCACGGGCCGGGTGCTGCCGGTGCTGAAACCGCCCCCCGCCCGAGCGATCTTGGCCGCGTGGGCCATGGCCGCCACCACCGAGGGCTCCTCGATGACCAGGGGCATGAACAGCTCCTCGCCGTCGATGATGAAATTGGGGGCGATGGCGAAGGGCAGGGCGTACACCCCGACCGCGTTCTCCACCAGCACATCTGCGTCGGCCGCGATGATGCCGCCCGCCAGCGCTTGCAGGTCTTCGGGCGAGAGTTCAGCCAGCTCGGCCAGGAGCTGCTGGCGTTCTTCGATGCCGAGTTTGTAAAAGCCGGGTAGGCGGGATGATTTGGTCATGGGGCGAGGGGCAGGGGATTTGCCGTAGACGTTACATAAAAAAGCCCACACGGGCGTGTGGACGGGCCTCAGAACATGGTAATCATACCACAATCGGGCTATCAAAAGCTATCTTTTTCGGCCGACAATTGTGGATGCACTGCAAAAAGGTTTTTCAACACGGAGATACGGAGGACGCAGAGAAAAAATAAGGGGTTCACGGAGAAAACCCTCTCCAAACCTTATCTTTTTCCTTCGCGCCTTCGTATCTTCGTGTCTTCATGGCCTTTTTTTAGGAAAGCCAATTGTAACTGCTAAGGTAGTTAACCCCAATCGGTAACTGCTAAGGTCGTTTTCGCTTGAATTAACCTGACAGGTTCCTTTTGCTACGATTCAGAGCCTTACATGCTTCGTTGCTGGCCGAAAACCGCACATCTTACCGCCAAGGTTACGAGAACCTGTCAGGTTTGAGTGAAAAAAGACAACCAACTGGTATACGTTAGCAGTTACCCCAATCGTCTTCTTTTGCCACGAAGACACGGCCGAAATAAAGACACGAAGTCATTCAAAAAAGATTTGGGTGCGTCCTATTTCGGTTGAAGAAACAGCCAGCGCCGGGGGGTGAAGTCCCCCGGCTAGAAACAGCGCCCCTGCGGGGCTAGCCGGATTTATCCGGCGCTGTTTTGCAGCCCGGCGACTTCATCGCCGGGCGGACGTGGCGAACGCCACTATGCCCGATTTAATTTGTGAACATTCGTAACTGCTAACGTACCCCGGTTAACAAACCACAAAGGGCACAAAGGCACTAAGAACACGAAGAAAAAATGTATAAATTTCCCTTTGTGCCTTTGTGTCTTAGTGTTCTTAGTGGTTTTTGGGTGACGACCTTAGTAGTTACGAATATTCATAAATTGGGCCAAGGCCGTCCGTCGCCCGTCGAAGCCAGCCTCGCGCGTGTCCGCACATAATGCCCGCTCATCCACGCGCCCGCCTCTCTCTTCGGTGCGCGGCCGCCCTTTGAACACTGAAAACCGCCCTCGCTCCCTCACCCCGCCAGCATTGCGATCAGCCGCCAGATTTGGGCGATGAAGAAGGTGACGATGAAGCCCAACGCCAGGGGCAGCAGCGCGGCCACCGTCGTCCACTTGCGGCTGCCCGTCTCCTTGTAAATGGTGTAGATGGTGGTGCTGCACGGGTTGTGAATGAGGCTGAACACCATCAGATTCACCGCGGTCAGCAGGGTCCAGCCGCCGGCCTGGAAGATGCGCATCAGGTCTTCGGTGGAACTCACCTCGAAGATGGTGCGAGAGCCCTCCGCATTGCCGTAAGAAAGGCCCGCCATCAGCACCGTCAGCATCAGCACCGTGGGGATGACGATCTCGTTGGCCGGGATGGCCACCACATAGGCCAGCAGGATGACGCCGTTGAGGCCGATGAGGATGCCAATGGGGTCCAGCCAGGCGACGATATGGTTGGCGATGGGCTGGCCCCCCGCCTGTACATTGGCCAGCAGCCAGATGACCAGGCCCGCTGGCGCGGCGAAGAGGATGGCCCGCCATAGCACGTAGATGGTGCGGTCGATGAGGGAAGTGTAGATGGTCTGCAGGATGCGGGGCGGGCGATAAGGGGGAAGCTCCAGGCTGAAGGTGGAAACCTCGCCGCGCAGCATGGTGTGCGAGAGAAAATAAGAGACCAGGAAGGTGAGCAGCACGCCCAGCAGGGCCACGCCCACCACCGCGGCCGCGGAGACGACGCCCGCCAGATAGGCCGGAACCAGCGAGCCGATGAACAGGGAAGCGATGAGAATCTGCGTGGGCCAGCGCCCGTTGCACAGCGCGAAGTTGTTGGTGATGATGGCGATGAGCCGCTCCCGGGGGCTGTCGATAATGCGGGTGGAGATCACCCCGGCCGCGTTGCAGCCAAACCCCATCATCATGCTCAACGCCTGCTTGCCATGCGCGCCCGATTTGCGGAATAGCCCGTCCAGATTGAAGGCCAGCCGGGGCAGATACCCGAAATCCTCCAACAGGGTGAAGAGGGGGAAGAAAATCGCCATGGGCGGCAGCATCACGCTCACCACCCAGGCCGTGGCCAGATAAGCGCCGTCGATGAGGATGCCGCTGAGCCACCAGGGCAGCCCCATGACGTTGGCCATCTCTTTGAGGAAGGGATAGATTTTGCCGATGAGCAAATCCGCCAGCAGATCGGAGGGATAATTGGCGCCGGTGATGGTCAGCCAGAAGATGAGGGCGAACAGCCCGATCATAATGGGAAATCCCCAGATTTTGCTGGTGACGATGCGGTCGATGGTGCGATCCAGATCGAAGCGCGGGGTCTCGCCCGGGCGCGTCACGGCCCGCTCGGCGATGCGAGCGGCCTCGGCGTAGATGTCTTCGATGATCTGCTCATGAAAATCTCCGCCGATCTCCCACCGCAACCGGGTGGCCGTTTCCAACAGCTTTTCGATCAACGCTTCGCGTTCGGGCGTCATCGCCGCCTCAGCGGCCGTGATTCCGCCGCCGGCCTCCTCGATCAGGTCTTCCTCGACCGCGCCCTTGCTCAGATCCCCCAGCTCGCCAGTTTTCACGGCATCGATGATGCTCTGATCCGCGTCCAGCAAGCGCAGGGCCACCCATTGGGCGTTGGGAAGCCCGGGGAACGCCTGCTCGATGAGAGGCGTCAGTTCGGCCACGGCCCGCCGCACCTGGGGCGAGCGCAGCTTGATGCGAGGCGGTTTGCCCGCGGTGCGGCCATTGGCCACGTCATCGATGGCTTGCAGCAGCTCGGGGATGCCCTCTCCCTGGCGTGCGGCCATGGGAACAACTGGCACACCCAGATCGCGGGCCAGCCGCCGCTCGTCCACCTGGATGCCCTTGCGCCGGGCCTCGTCCATCAGATTCAGCGCCACCACCACCCGATTGGTGATCTGCAGCACCTGCAGGGTGAGATTGAGATTGCGCTCCAGCCGGGTGGCGTCCACCACGACTACGGTCACATCGGGCTGCCCAAACAGGATGAAATCCCGCGCGATCTCCTCATCCAGGCTGGTGGCCAGCAGCGAGTAGGTTCCGGGCAGATCCACCAGCTTGTAGCGACGCCCGCCATATTCGAAACCGCCTTCGGCCCGGGTCACCGTCTTGCCGGGCCAGTTGCCCGTGTGCTGCTTGAGGCCGGTGAGGGCGTTGAAGGTGGTGCTTTTGCCCGTATTGGGATTGCCGGCCAGGGCCACCACATAATCCCAATCGGTCATATCCACCCCCAGCTTTTGCAGGTGGGCCAGATTGTGGACAGGACAGGTCGCGCATCCCGCGCCCGCGGGCGGCGGCGTCAGGTTTATTTTCGGGTCTTTCCTCTTTGTCTTGCTCTCGCTCATAATATCTGTTTTGGTAAATAGGACGCGGACGAACGCGGACAAGAGAAAAATTTGCGTCAAGGCGGATATGCGATCCGCCGAAGCTGGTTAGGAGCCAGTCCGCAGTCCTAAAAGCGTGGCGTAAACCCGCCGGAACGTAATTCCGGCTGGGCGCATGGCCGGATTAGCCTACCTCATTTTATTCCTTTCCCGGACGGCGATGTCAGCTTTTTTACGAAGATTTTCTCGGCCTGCTCCCGGCGCAGGGCGATGAGCGCGCCGCGGATCATGTAGGCCACGGGGTCGCCGGTGGGGCTGACGAACTCCGCCCGGATTTTGGTTCCGGGCAGCACGCCCAAATCCAGCAGGCGGCGTCGCTCCACTGGGCGCATGGTGCGACTGATGTCGACGATCTCGGCCTCTTCTCCCGGCTTCAGCGATGAAAGCGGGTCGCCCAGGGGCGCGGCCACCTCGGCCGCTTTCTCTTTGGGCGCGGGCCGCACAAAGACATTGGCGGCCAGCACCGGCGCCAGCACATGCTCATCTCCCCGGGATAAAAATCGGATGCGTTGCGGCGTTTTCTCCAGCAGCAGCACCTCCATGCCCGGGTGCAGGCCCTCGGCCACCAGTTGGGCGTATACGATCTCCGGCTGATCCTCCAGATGCTCCACCCGGGCGATATCCCCGGGTTCGAGCTGCGAAAGAGGGATGGTCTTGGGCGCGGCCACCTCTCCTTCGACGGTGGGGATGGGATCGCCATGTGGATCGTAGAGGGGATGTCCGAGACGCTCATCCAGCGCGGCCACCTCGTCTGGCCCCAGGCGATGTTCCTGCTCCTCGGCCCGGGCGTGCCACTCCTCCTCGCTGTATCCGGTGAAATCATGCAGATATTGCTCCCACAGGCGGTGGGCGCGCAGCACCTGCACCGCCACCTCGCGGCCGGTGACGGTCAGCTCATACGCGTCGTCCCGGGCCTCCACAAGCCCCAGGCGAGTCATTTCCCCCAGCAGCCGGGCGGCCTCATCCAGGCTCACGCCCAGCTCACCGGCCAGGCTGGAAAGCGTCACGGCCCGTCCTTCCAGCTCGCCCGCGTAGAGATACTTCAGCGCATCCTCTCGCAACACCCGGGCCGACATGCGTCGGGCCTGCTGCCAGCGGATGTAGAGCCCGCGGTCGGGCCAGAAGATGATGGCAAGAACCGCCAGGAAAAGAATGCCGGCGCTGAGGGCGATGAGGGGACTGGGCATGTCTATGATTATAAACGATTCCGCATCTTTATCAAATCATCTGATTTTTTGCGGGTGCGTTTCAATTTTTTGGATGCACTGCAAAAAGGTTTTTCAATACGGAGACACGGAGGACATAGAGAAAAAATAAGGCCGGGAGAGGGGCTTTTCGTCAGGCCAAATTTGAAATTGCTGGTTACAGCAGGGTGACGTTTGACGCTTGACGTTTTACGGTCTTGGCGTGTCGCCTGTTGGCGGCCCTAACCTTCAAGGTTTGACATGTGAGCTGTATAGTCGCGTACTTCATTCAGTAACATCGATCACAATATAGCCTTCACGGTTGATTCATGATAAAATTGAGGCTCAGATCATGCTGTGCATCTGCCATCATTGGCTTCTGTGACGATGAAAAAGACTTCTTCCAGCCGTTCCAGTTCCCGTCTCGAAAAAATGAAGTGGGAGATGATGCAGGGCGTCCGTAAGACGCCGCTATTCAAATCCCTTTCTGAAAGAGACTGGGAGGACGTGGCCAGGTATCTCCATGGCCATTGCTATCCGGCAGATTCTTATCTTTTTTTCCAGGGCGATCCGCCCGAGGCCCTGTATATCATCTGGAGCGGGCGGGTGAAGCTGGTTCGCCACACCGATCAGGGGCGGGATGTGGTGGTGACGGTGCTGGGGCCCAGGCAGCTCATCGGTGAGATGGCCATCTTCGACGGGCGTCCCTACTCCATGACCGCCGTCACCCTGGAAGACACCGCGGTGGTCACCATCACCCGCAATGATCTGATGGAGATCATCCACCGCTACCCCGCGGTCTCCTTCGAGGTCATCCTTGAACTCAATCGCAGGTTGCGGCTGTGTAACGAACTGGTGCGCAGTCTGGCGGTGGATCGGGTGGAGCAGCGCATCGCCCGGGCCTTGCTGCGTCTGAAAGACCTGGGCGGCGCGCCCGCGCCCGAGGGCGATGGCGTCATGATCGATATCCATCTCACCCGGCAGGATATCGCGGAAATGACCGGCACTACGGTGGAGACGGCCATCCGCGTGATGAGCCGGTTCAGGAAGAGCGGTTTGACTCGCAACTACAAGGGGCGCACCATTCTGCTGGATATCGAGGGGCTGGAAGCCATTGCCCGGGGACGATGATGGGGGCGGAGGCATGATACAGACCGGGGCTGAGATCGAAGCGCGCGAAACCAGCGGCGCTGTGCAGATTCTGCATCTGCGCGCGCCCGAACTGGCGACTCGACTCTCGCCCGGTCAGGCGGTGCTCATCCAGACAGGATGGGGAGATGTTCCCTATCTGCGCCGCACGTTCTATCCCATCGCCATCCAGGAGGCGGGCTTCAGCATCCGGCTGCCTTTTCGTGACTTTTTGCGGCCCAAAGTCGAGTGCGTTAGGCGCTTAGCGCATTGAGATCGAGAAAAAAGTCTCGATCCCCGGCGCTGGCGGCGGGCGTCTTGCTCTATGCTGCCCAAAAGGGCCACATCTTCTGAGCACAGGTCTCGGAAGATGCCTAGAATCTTGGCCCACTGGGCAAGAAAATGTCTCACGCAAAGTCGCAGAGTCGCAAAGGAAAAAAGAGGCAATGAAAAAACTTGGCGTCTTGGCGACTTTGCGTGAGATCAGCTTTTTTGATTCCGGCTTGTCCGGGTTAGCAATTACGATAGTTGAGGAAATCCCATGACCAAGTCAGACTCTCCCGCCTCCGCCCACGCCTGGAAGGTGCTGCGCGAGAGGCTCATCCTGGATCGCCCGCCGTGGCTGCGGGTGTATGAGCAGGATGTGCAATTGCCCGATGGCCGCATCGTCACCGATTATCTGCGGGCGGAAGCGCCCTCCTACGTGGCTGTCTTTGGCGTGCGGCCCGATGGGCTGGTGGTGGCCATCGAGGAATACAAGCATGGCCCGGGCCGGGTGGTGCTCAAAGTTCCGGCCGGCATGATGGATCCGGGCGAGGACGCGCTGGCCGCGGCGCGACGCGAGCTGCTGGAGGAGACCGGTTACGAGGCTGAGGCGTTTCGCTTGCTGGCCGTCACCCATGACGACGGCAATCGCGGCATGAGCGTGGGACATCATTTTCTGGCCACGGGCCTGCGCCAGGTGGCCGAGCCCGACGCGGGCGATCTGGCCGAAGTGAAACCGATGCTGATGACGGCCGCATCGCTGCGGGAGGCGCTGTTCGATGGTCGGGTGGGCACGACGGGTGCGGCGGCCAGCATCATGTTCGGGCTTTGCGCGTTGTCGCAAATTGATCTATGATTACAGCCACCAATCATTTCGTCTGATCACGCGTCATCCCCAGGGGATGCCGGGGGAAGTCCGGTGAAAATCCGGCGCTGTCCCGCAACTGTGAGAACTTCGGTTCAAGCCAGAACGCCCGGCGTGATCAGTCACCGACATCCTGCGCGGACAGGGGTCGGGCGCATTGCGTCTTCGCCCTTGTCCCTCTCCGACGAGGGCTTTTTTATGACCGTTTCAGACAAGCAAACAGCCGCAGAGAAACGCCGGGCATCCAAGAAGAAAGGCCTGGTTATCGTCAACACCGGCAATGGCAAAGGCAAGACCACCGCAGCGCTGGGCATTGTGATGCGGGCCTGGGGCCGGGGGATGCGCGTGGGCGTCATCCAGTTTCTGAAGAATGAACACGCCCGTTATGGCGAGATAAAAGCCGCAAAGAAGATGGGCGTCGATTGGATCGTCACCGGCGACGGCTGGACCTGGAAGAGCCGGGACATCGATGAATCGGCCAGCCGGGCCCGTCATGGATGGGAGCTGGCCCAGGAGCGCATCCTCCATGGCGATTACGACGTGCTGCTGCTGGATGAGTTCACGTACACCATCCATTTCGGGTGGCTGGATGAGTCCGAAGTCATCGCATGGCTGAAGGCCAACAAACCGCCCATGCTGCATCTCATCATCACCGGACGCTACGCGTCCCAGGCGCTTATCGAGTACGCGGATCTGGTCACCGAGATGTGTGAGATCAAGCATCCGTACAAGGAACAGGGCATTACTGCGCAGGCGGGGATAGAATTCTGATGGCGCAGACGCCCGCCCTGATGATTTTGGGCACGCATTCCAACGCGGGCAAGAGCCTGCTGGCCACCGCGTTTTGCCGTATTCTGGCCCGCCGCGGCTACAAGGTCGCGCCCTTCAAGGCGCAGAACATGAGCAACAACGCGGGGGTGACGCCCGAGGGCGGCGAGATGGGCCGGGCGCAGATCGTGCAGGCCGAGGCCGCGGGCCTGGAGCCGCACACCGACATGAATCCAGTGCTGCTGAAGCCAGAGGCGGACCATCGCAGCCAGGTCATCCTCAACGGACAGGTTTTTGGCTATATCGATTCCAGCAACTGGTTTCAGCTCAAGCAGCAACTTTGGCGCGAGGTGCAGGCCGCGTACCGGCGGCTGGCCGGTCGTTACGATGTCATCGTGTTGGAAGGCGCGGGCAGTCCGGCCGAGATCAACCTGAAGGCGGGGGATATGGTGAATCTGCGCATGGCGCGCTTCGCCAACGCTGCCTCGCTGCTGGTGGGGGATATCGACCGGGGCGGGGTGTTTGCGGCCCTGGCGGGCACCATGCTGCTGCTGGAGCCGGAGGAGCGGGCGCTGATCAAGGGCTTTCTCATCAACAAGTTCCGGGGCGATGTGCGCCTGCTGGGCAATGCCACCGACGTGCTGAAAGAAAAAGCCTATGGCGTCCCCACCCTGGGCGTCATCCCCTACATCACCGACCTCTACCTGCCCGACGAGGACGCGGTTCCCCTGGATCGGGTGACCAATCAGCCCGGGGACGATGACGCTCCCATTGACGTCGTCATTCCCTACCTGCCCCACATCTCCAATTTCGATGAGTTCGATCCGTTGCTGGCGGAGCCGGGCGTGCAGGTGCGGTTCGTGCGCCGGGCCGAGGAAGTCGGCCAGCCCCACGCCATCATCCTGCCCGGCAGCAAGGCCGTGGTGGCGGATTTGCTGTGGCTGCGGCAGCAGGGCCTGGCCGACGCCATCCTGCAGGTCCGCGCCCGCGGCGCCGCGGTGGCGGGCGTGTGCGGCGGGTATCAGATGCTGGGCCGCGAGCTAATCGACCCCGAGGGGCTGGAAGGCCCGCGGGCGGGGACGTTCCCGGGCCTGGGGTTGCTGCCCACCCGCACGCGGTTCAATCGCCACAAGCGCACCACCCGCTCGCTGATGCGGCTGAATGACGGCTCGCTGGTGGCGGGCTACGAGATTCACACGGGCGAGACGATGCTGCTGGATGGCGCAAAGCCCTTCGGGACTATCGTGCGTCGCGGGGCGCGGGCCGAAAATGCGCCCGACGGGGCGCATTCCAGCGACGCCAGCGTGTGGGGAACTTACCTGCACGGCATCTTCGAAAACGACGGTTTTCGGCGCAAGTGGCTGGCGTCGCTGGGCTGGCTGCCGGGCAGCCAGCTTTCGGCCCGCGCCCACCGCCAGGCCGCTTACGAACGCCTGGCCGACATCGTCGAAGCCTCGGTGGACATGGACGCCATCCTCCGTCTCATGCACCTCACCTGATTTCATCCTCACTGTCACCATACAGATTACCTGCTGATTGACTGACAAATCTCGTTGCGCCGCCTCATTTGCCGAATGAATTCGGTTCCACGGGCGTTTCGCCGCCCGTCCCCCTGCGGGGACGGTGTTTTTTTCGTCAGAACGGGACCCGCAAACGTCGGCGCAGGCCGACGAGCGGCCCATCTAATCAGGCTTCCTCATCTCCTCCCCCGCCCGTCTCGGAGCGGGGGAGAAACCAAAGGTGGGGGCCGCCCTTGGCCCTGATTTTAATCGGTGGATTTAGAAGCCAAGCTGACTTTTGTCAGTCAACCAGCGTCAAACGTCAAACGTCATCCTCCGTAACGATGCCATGGCTTATTGCAGGGCGCTACGATGGTGACAACCACATTACGTTTGACGTTTGACGCATGACGCCCCTTTGCTCACGGTGGCCTGTATAGTTGATCCTCTCCGTTGCAAACCGTTTCCAAATTATGAACAGACACACTCCTTTCAAACCATTGCTTCCGATTCTGATCCTCGTCACGCTTCTCTTCCCCGCCCGCGCCATTGCTCGCCCCCTGCCTCCCGCCTCCTCCCGCCCGCAGCGCCAGGCCGCGGTGGCCAAGGCCATCACCTGGCTGCATGGCCAGTTTCAGTCCGGCGACATTCACGGCCTCTCCACCTGCGAGGTGGCACGCGTGGTGGCGCTCACGGGCGGCGATCCTGATGGCAGCGACTGGGCCCGGGAGGCCAGCACCCTGTTGGCGCAGTGCGAAGACGCTTTTCGCAATTTGCAGCGCAAGGATGTGGGCGAGGCCGCCAAAACGGCCCGGGCCGCCATCGCCGCGGGCCGGGACCCCCGTCATTTTGCCGGAACTGACCTCATCGCTTTTATCGAAAGCCGATACAATCCGGACACCGGCTACTACCACCCCTACAACCTTTTCCGCAACAACCTGGCCATCATCGCCCTTTCCGAAGCGGAGCGCGCCATTCCCGCCGACGCCGTCGCCGCCCTGACCGCAGCCCAAAATCCAGACGGATGCTGGGGATGGCCCATCGATCCCAACGCCACCGCCTCCGACACCGACACCTCGGGCATGACTTTATACGCTTTCGCTGCTGCGGGCCAGCCCAACGCCCGGGCCGCCAACCAGTGCATCTCCCGGCTCCGGGCCATGCAGAACGACGACGGCGGCTGGGAGCTCAGCGGCATCTACGGTGATCAGGTCAGCAACGCCGATTCCACCGCCCTGGTTATTCAGGGCCTGACCGCCCTGGGCTGGGACCCGGAAGGCCCCTTGTTCACCCGAGACCAGACCGCTGTGCAGGCGCTGCTCAGCTTTCAGGCCGACGATGGCGCATTCTGGTGGAGGCATGAACAACAAGGCACTTTGCTGCTAGGCACGATTCAATCCATCCAGCCGCTGGTGATGACCTACCCCAACGAAATTCCCAAGCCCATCCCGCTCCACCTGCCTCTGTTCATGCGTTGAGGCCGTCCGCTGCAGGGGGATTTCTCGGTCGCTTCGCTCCCTCGAAATGACGGTCGTAATGCGTGATTCGTGATGCGTGACGACCTCACGCATTACGCATTACGTATCACGCCGTTGCAGACTCGCCCAACGTGAGCTTTGCCAACCTTCCGCAACCAGCGATCATTCTATTTCCAAAGCAGTTGCCGGTGTGAAAAATCGGGGTTCGGGGCAAACAATGAATTGAAGACGCTGAAGGCTGCGAAAACAGGCGGCTGATTGCTTTCATCCACACGCTCCGCGTTCGCCCGCGCCCTGTATTCGGGATGTTATGGTTGTTGCATTTGGATTTGGTCTATACCAGATTGTTGTGGTATACTCAACTTCAATTTCTCGATGGAGGTGACGTCAGAGCCGCCAATCATCCATTCGACGCCTTTCACACCCAACCACGTTTTTGAGCCATCTCATTCATCTCACCCTCAAGGAGGAACAAATGAAACGCAGAACTTTGATTGTCATCGTGTTGCTCATGGCCCTGGGGCTGTTTTTGGCCGCATGTGGCGGCGGCTCTGCTCCAGCCACCAAAGAGGCGCCCGCCCAGCCCACCAAAGCTCCCGAAGCGACCAAGGCCCCCGAGCCCACCAAGGCTCCCGAAGCCAAAGAGGGCGGCGTCCTGCGCATGCTCACCTGGGAAGGCTATGCGCCCGAGGAGCTGGTCAAGAAATTCAGCGATGAAACCGGCATCAAGGTCGAAGTCAGCTACATCGGCGATAACAACGAGCTCATCGCCAAGATGGCTGCCACCAACGGCGTGGGATTCGATCTGGTTTCGCCCACCCTGAATTATGTCAGCAATTCCCAGCAGGAATTCGGCATCTATCAGCCCATCGATCTCTCCAAGGTCAACAAAGACCTCTTCATCCCCGCCTATCTCGACTCCATCCTCAAAGAATCGCAGTTCGAGGGCAAGCCGTACGCGCTGCCTTTTGTGTGGGGCACCACGGCCATGGTCGTCAACACCGAAAAAGCCCCGGACGCGGGCGTCAGTTATCTGGATTTGTGCGATCCCAAATATGAAGGACGCGTCAGCTATCGGGCCAAGTACGACACCCTCTACATGTTCGCCTACGCCCTGGGCTACGATCCGGCCGAAGCTGTGAAGGACGAGGACGAGTATCGCAAGGTGATGAACGCAGTGCTGGACAAGCTCATCGAATGCAAGCCCGTCGTCCGCACCTACTGGGATTCCCGCCAGCAGTTGGAAGAGCTGCTGACAAAAGAAGAAGTGTGGGTTGCCTCCAGTTGGGACGCCATCGCCTGGACCCTGAGCAAGGACGATCCCAAGTTCAAATATGTGGTGCCCAAGGAAGGCGCGGTGGGTTGGTTCGACACCTTCGCCATCTCCGCCGGGGCCGAGAACGTGGATGCCGCCTACAAGTGGATCAACTTCGTGATGCAGCCGGAGAACGCGGCCGTCATCATCAACGGCACCGGCTACCAGACCGCATCGCAGGGCGCGGCCGAGAAGGCCTCGCCCGAGATGGCCAAACTGGTGGCCGATAGCCTGCCGCCCGAGAAGATGGCCACCATCAAGTGGTACTTCCCCCTGCCCGACTACGCCGTCGACATCCAGGCGGATGTGGAAGAGCAGCTCAAAGCGGCCCAATAACGTCATCGATCTGCTGCATACCCCCGCGAGAAACGCCTCTTGTGGGGGTATGCGTTTCTGCTAACGTCAGGAGATATCGGCATGTCCCAGGAAATCGATGTATCGCTCGTCCACGTCACCAAACGCTTCGGCGATCTCACAGCCGTGGATGACGTGAGCTTTGACATCCCCAAAGGAAGCTTTTTCTCGGTCTTGGGCCCCTCGGGCAGCGGCAAGACCACCATTCTGCGCATGATCGCCGGTTTCGAAACGCCCACCTCGGGCGATATCTACATCGGCGGCGAGCGCGTCAACGATGTGCCGCCCAACAAACGGCGCTGCAACATGGTCTTTCAGCGGCTGGCCCTCTTCCCCATGATGAATGTGCTGGAGAACGTCACCTTTGGCCTGCGCCGCCGCGGGGGCATGAGCAAGGCCGAGATGGAAAAGCTGGCCGAGGACGCCCTGGCCCGAGTGGGGCTGCAAGGCCTGGGCAAGCGCAAAATCAATCAGATTTCGGGCGGCCAGCAACAGCGCGTGGCCCTGGCCCGCAGCCTGGTGCTGGATCCCACCGTGCTCCTGCTGGATGAGCCGCTGGGTTCCCTGGACCTGAAATTGCGGCAGGCCATGAAGCTGGAGCTGAAACACCTGCAGGCCCGCATGGGCACCACCTTCGTCTACATCACCCACGATCAAACCATCGCCCTGGCCATGTCCGACACCATCGCGGTCATCAACAAGGGCAAGATCGAGCAGATCGCACCCCCCGAGGTGCTCTATCGCCGCCCAGCCACCCACTTCGTGGCCTCCTTCGTGGGCGAAAACAACAAGCTGCTGGCTGGCCGCGTCACCCGCCAGGTGGATGATCAGGTCTGCGAAGTGGACTTCGGCGGCATCCCCATGGTCGGACGCATGGGCGACCCTCTGAAACCGGGAGATACGGTGGACCTCTTCATCCGCCCCGAAATGATCCTCCTCCGCCCGGGCAAACACCAAGACGGCATCCTGGGCAAGATCACCGAGATCAACTTCGATGGCTCCCATTCCCTCATTGCCGTGGCCCTCACCGAAAGCTCCCGCCCTCTCGCCATCAACGTCAAGCTGCAGCACACCGAGCAGGCGCCCGACGTGGCCGTGGGTGATATCGTCACCCTCTCCTGGCGATGGGATGCCGCCAACGCCTTCCATCCGGTGGATCAGTCTCACATCGAAAAGGAGGCGTAACCATGTGGAAGCGCATCAAACGGGCCAGGGGGCTGTGGCTGCTGCTGATTCCCATGCTGTTGTGGATCGGGCTGCTGTTCGTGCTGCCCCATGTCAAGCTCTTCATCCTTTCCTTCCAGGAGCGCCGTGGCGGAGCCTTCACCCTGGATAACTACGCCGCCTTTTTCCATAAATCCCTCTACACCAAAGTCTTCATCCGCACGGCCCTCTTCTCCATCTTCACCACCCTGCTTACTCTGCTCATCTCCTTCCCGGCCGCGTTCATCATCACCAAAGTGCTGGGCAAGAAGAT
The DNA here is from genome assembly GCA_027036755.1 of Anaerolineae bacterium. Taxonomy (GTDB): domain Bacteria; phylum Chloroflexota; class Anaerolineae; order J102; family J102; genus M2005. The sequence goes on along the minus strand of JALWDV010000125.1, from coordinate 1,112 downwards.
GAAAGCCCTCTTGCTGCTGGCCATCGTGCTGCCCTACTGGGTTTCGGAGCTGATCCAGGCCTTCACCTGGATGGTGCTGTTCCGGGAGACGGGCGTCATCAGCTACGTCTTGCAATATCTGGGCATCACGCATCACAACATCGAATTCCTCTACCACAACTCCACCATCGTGGTGGGCCTGGTCTACACCTCCATCCTGTTCATGACCATCCCCATTATGAACTCGCTGGACACCCTGGATGACAGCCTTATCGAGGCCTCGTACGACCTGGGCGGCGACTTCTGGTCCACCATGCGCGAGATCATCATTCCCCACGCCGGGCCCGGCATCATGGTGGGCAGCATCATGGTCTTCATGCTCAACCTGGGCAACTACGTAACCGTGACCCTGCTGGGCGGCAAGAACAGCCTGTGGTTCACCGAAGCCATCTACAACCAATTCATCGTGCGCTTCAACCAGAACCAGGGCTCTGCGTTCGGCGTCATTTTGCTCACCTTCTCGGTCATCTTCGTATGGATCGTTCTCAAGATCACCAAGCAGGATCTGACGGAGGCCATGTAAATGTTCAAGTCTTCCCAAAGCTCCTTTTCGCTGAGTCAGTTCCTCTTCTATCTCTACGCGGTGCTGGTGTTGATCTTCACCCTGGGCCCGCTGGTCATCGTCACCATCCTGGCCTTCAATGATAACCCCAGCGCCTCCTTCCCCTGGATGGGCTTCACCCTGGACTGGTTCAAATCGAGCACGCCCGACCGGGTGGGGCTCTTCGATGACGCCCGCATGATGGCGGCCATCGTTTCCAGCCTCAAAGTGGCCTTCGCGGTCACCATCATCTCCGTCCTCCTGGGCGTGAACAACGCGTTTCTCTTCGTGCGCGAAAAATTCGTGGGCAAGGAATTCCTCTATCTGTTGATGCTGGGGCCCCTGGTGGTGCCGGGCGTGATTCTGGGCACCTCCATTCTGGCCTTTTCCCACGGCATCGCCAACTGGCTGGATAAATCCCTGGGCGCGGGCGCTGGAACCTTTCTGCGGCCCGGCTTCTGGCTGGTGGTATTGGGCCAGGTCAGCTTCATCGCCACCACCACCACCCTCATCGTCACCGCCCGCCTCAAAC
>JALWDV010000124.1 GCA_027036755.1 Anaerolineae bacterium | reverse complement strand
CGCCCACACTCCCATCTATCCCAATCCGTAACTACTAAGGTCGTCACCGGTCTGTCACCCGAAAACCACTAAGAGCACTAAGACACAAAGGCACAAAGGAAAATTTATACATTTTTTCTTCGTGTTCTTAGTGCCTTTGCGCCCTTTGTGGTTTATTAACCGGGGTACGTTAGCAGTTACCCCAATCCGGACAATCAGGAGCCAAAAAAGCTGATATCACGCAAAGTCGCCAAAGCGCTAATTTTTTCTTTGCCTCTTTTTTCCTTTGCGGCTCTGCGTCATTGCGTGAGACATTTTCTTGCCCAACGAGCAAGGATTCCATTGATAAGTAACTGTCTGAAAAGTAGTTCCCGTTTTGCGCTCACCAAGTCCGCCCGGCGATGAAGTCGCCGGGCTACAGAACAGCGCCGGATAAATCCGGCTAGCCCCGCAGGGGCGCTGTTTCTAGCCGGGGGACTTCATCCCCCGGCGCTGGATGCAGCAAAAAGGGGAAGTTATTTCTGGACTTTCACTAAGCTACTACGGAGGCGTTTCCATGAAAGATCGCATCATGCTCATCCTGCTCATCTTTGCGCCCGTCGCCCTGGCCGCAGAATTGCTGCACTGGTCGCCGCTGGTGGTGTTCGTCACCTCTGCTTTGGCTATCGTTCCCCTGGCCGGGTTTCTGGGCGACGCCACCGAGGCTCTGGCCGCGAAAACAGGCCCGCGCATCGGCGGGCTGCTCAACGCCACCCTGGGCAACGCGGCCGAACTCATCATCACCATCATGGCCATTCTCGGCGGGCAGATGGCCCTGGTGTCGGCCTCCATCATCGGCTCCATCCTGGGCAATGTGTTGCTGGTGCTGGGCGCGGCCATCCTCTTTGGCGGCGTCAGGCATGGCATTCAGCGCTTCGACCGGGAGCAGGCGGGCGTGGACGCGACGCTGCTCTTTCTGGCCGCCATCGCCATCTCGGTTCCCTCCCTGTTCAACGCGGCCATCGAGCCCAACGCGGTCAAGGTGGAATGGCTGAGCGTTATGACCGCAGTGGTGATGCTGGGCGTCTACGTGCTGGCCATCGCCTACATGCTCTTCGGACGCCAGCCCAGGCCCGAGGAAGCCGGGCCCGCCGCGCCCCCGCCCGAGCATGACGGGCCGCACTGGAGTCTGCCCGTCTCCCTGGGCGTGCTGGCGGTCTCCGTGGCCGCCATCGCCCTGTTCAGCGAATTTCTGGTGGGCGCGGTGGAGCCGGTTACCGAGCAGCTCGGTTTCAGCCCCTTCTTCGTCGGCATCATCCTCATCCCCATCATCGGCAATGTGGCCGAGCATGTGGTGGCGGTGGAGGTGGCGATGAAAAATCACATGGAGCTGAGCCTGAACATCGCCCTGGGCTCCAGCCTGCAGATCGCCCTGTTCGTGGCCCCCCTGCTGGTGCTGATCTCGCCCCTGCTGGGCCATCCTTTCGTGCTGGAATTCAACACCTTCGAGCTCATCGCCCTGGTCTCGGCCTCGGTCATTGGCGCACTGGCAGCCATCGACGGCAAATCCAACTGGCTGGAAGGCGCAATGCTGCTGGCGGTGTATCTGATCCTGGGCATCGCCTTCTTCTTCCTCCCCAACATGATTTGAGGTGCGGCGATTCATGTGATGGGCTGATTTTGCCCACCCAGCCTCC
>JALWDV010000123.1 GCA_027036755.1 Anaerolineae bacterium | reverse complement strand
GTTTGCCACGTCCGCCCGGCGATGAAGTCGCCGGGCTACAAAACAGCGCCGGATAAATCCGGCTAGCCCCGCAGGGGCGCTGTTTCTAGCCGGGGGACTTCATCCCCCGGCGCTGGCGGCGGGCGCGGAGCGCCCCGTTAATGAATGGATTATTTTAACTTTCCAACTCATTTGGGACGCACCCAAATAAAATGAACGCTGGTTGCTGAAAATTCGCAAAGCCCACGTTGGGTGAGTCGGCAACGAGCGTGATGCGTAATGCGTAATACGTGAGGTCGTCACGCATCACGCATCACGCATTACAGCACTCCCACGTCATTTCGAGAGAGCGCAGCGACCGAGAAATCCCCTTGCAAACGTTCCCTCGCTTCGAACGCCTTGCAGGAGGCTGGGAGGGGGGCTTTCGCCAGACCAAATTTAGAATTGCTGTGACCTGTGCAGATGTGGCGGATATGGTATAATTAACATTTGCGAGGGCGAAAGACGCCCCGCACCATTTCGATGACTTCGACCGCGCGGGCGCAAGGCGCTGTAACGGAAGTCAGGCATGGTTCAGATCCTCCTTCCCTCTGCACTTTCAGGTGGTCAACGTCTGGCAAAACACGCCGAACGTAAAGCGTCAAACGTTATTGCGTGGCGAAAAAGGTAACTGCTAACGTACCCGACTTTAGGCTTCAAAAAGCCACGAAGGCTCGAAGTTTTTCGAAGGCACGAATGGAAAAATAAAGAAAACACTTCGCGCCTTCGTTATCCTTCGTGTCTTCGTGGCAAAAAGTGGTGATGAGACCTTGGTAGTTATCGAAAAAGGCTCTGTTTGACGTTTGACGTATGACGTGGAAACGGTAAAGATCGTTTTGAAGAGAATGAACCACGCCGTAAATCACAATATCTCTCAATCTGATTATGAATTCGCAAAATTTCCGAAACGGTATCGTTTATATCGTCATTATCGCCATCCTGGGGTATTTCCTGTGGTCTTCCCTCATCTCCGCCAACAGAATCAAGAATGAGGTCGAGATCGAGGGTTTGAACGCCCTGGCCGAGCAGATCAAGTTGGGACAGGTCTCGGGCATCGAGGTCGAAGGCGATAAACTGACTGTCGCATACAGAAATAGCGAGAACATCGGCATCGCTTACAAAGAGCCGGGCGTCAGCCTGACCAAGACCCTGGAGCTGCTGGGCGTGGATCAGACGGCGCTCTCGCAGGTGGATATCAAGTTCACATCACCCGGATTTTGGAGCAACTGGCCCCTGATCCTCAGCTCCGTCCTGCCCTTCGTGCTCATCATCGGCATCTTCCTGTTCATCATGCGTCAGGCCCAGGGCGCGGGCAATCAGGCTTTCTCCTTTGGAAAAAGCAAGGCGCGTCTCATCACCGGCGACAAGCCCACCGTCACCTTCGATGACGTGGCCGGGGCCCAGGAGGCCAAGGAGGAGCTGCAGGAGGTCGTGGAGTTCTTGCAGGAGCCGGAGAAGTTCGCGGCGTTGGGCGCGCGCATCCCCAAAGGCGTGCTCATGGTCGGGCCGCCCGGCACCGGCAAGACCCTGATGGCCAAGGCCGTGGCCGGCGAAGCGGGCGTGCCTTTCTTCTCCATCTCCGGCTCGGAGTTCGTGGAGATGTTCGTGGGCGTGGGCGCCAGCCGCGTGCGCGACCTTTTCGAGCAAGCCAAGCGCAACAGCCCCTGCATCATCTTCATCGATGAGATCGACGCGGTGGGGCGGCATCGCGGCGCGGGCCTGGGCGGCAGCCACGACGAGCGAGAGCAGACCCTGAATCAGATTTTGGTGGAGATGGACGGTTTCGACACCGACACCAACATCATCGTCATTGCTGCCACCAACCGGCCCGACATCCTGGACCCGGCCCTGCTGCGGCCCGGCCGCTTCGACCGTCAGGTGATCATGGATCGGCCCGATGTGAAGGGGCGGGAGGAGATCTTCAAGATTCACGCCCGGGGCAAGCCCATCGACCGCGAGGTGAGCTTCGAGGTGCTGGCCCGGCTCACGCCCGGCTATGTGGGCGCAGATATCGAGAACGTCATCAACGAGGCCGCCATCCTGGCCGCCCGCCGCAACAAGCGCTTCATCGGCATGCCCGAGCTGCAAGAGGCCATCGAGCGGGTGCGCATGGGCCCCGAGCGCCGCAGTCGTCTGCTGACGCCCAAAGAGAAGGAGATCATCAGCTTCCACGAGGCGGGCCATGCGGTGGTCAACTACTTTATGAAACACACCGATCCGGTGCAAAAAGTCACCATCGTGCCCCGAGGCATGGCGGGCGGCTATGTCATGCCCCTGCCCGATGAAGACGCCATCGAAAACCGCAGTCGTCTGCGGGACATGCTGGCGTTTATGCTGGGCGGCCGCGCTGCCGAGGAGATCGTCTTCGATTCTCCCACCACCGGGGCCAGCAGTGATCTTGAGCAGGCCACCCGCATCGCCCGGGCCATGGTCACCAGCCTGGGCATGAGTGAAAAGCTGGGGCCGCTCACCTTCGGCCAGAAACAGGAGATGATGTTCCTGGGCCGGGAGATCAGCGAGCAGCGCAATTACAGCGAAGAAGTCGCCCGGGAAATCGATCATGAGGTGCGAAGGTTGATCGTCGAGGCCCATGAGCGGGCGCTGAGCGTGCTGCGCGAACATCGCGACAAGCTGGAGCTGCTGGCCCGCCGCCTGCTGGAGGTGGAAACCGTGGGCGGCAGCGAGTTCTATGCGCTCATGTCGGGGAGATCGGAGGAACTCTCCTCCCCCGCGGAATCCTGATCCCACACCATCCTGCTATTTCCCATCGGGCTGGGCCTCGCGCTCAGCCCGATTTTTGTAACTGCTAACGTACCCCGGTTAACAAACCACAAAGGGCGCAAAGTCACTAAGAATACGAAGAAAAAATGTAAAAATTTTCCTTTGTGCCTTTGTGTCTTAGTGTTCTTAGTGGTTTTCGGGTGACGACCAGTGACGACCTTGGTAGTTACCGTTTTTTTGAATCTGGTCCCAGGTGCGTGTATGGAAGGGGAGACGGCATACAGACTATCGTCGTCGAATGCACGATAATGGGGAACCGCCGGCCGGTTGCCGGATGGATCAGCCATCAGAAATCGACGACTTCCCACACATAACTGCTAACGTACTCGACTTTAAGCCTCAAGAAGCCACGAAGGCTCGAAGTTTTTCGAAGACACGAAGGAAAAAATAAAGAAAAATACTTCGTGCCTTCAATTTCTTCGTGTCTTCGTGGCAAAAAATGGTGATGAGACCTTAGTAGTTACTCCCACACACTCCCCGCCACAGAACAATGACCGACTATCGCATCGAAAAAGATTCCCTGGGCAAGGTGCAAGTGCCCGCCGACGCCCTTTACGGCGCGCAGACCCAGCGCGCCATCGACAATTTCCCCATCAGCGGCATCCCCTTTTCCCGCACCTTCATCCGGGCGCTGGGGCTGACCAAGCTGGCCGCGGCCCGGGCCAACGCGGATCTGGGCCTGTTGCCCGCGGACATGGCTGCGGCCATCCAGGAAGCGGCGCGCGAGGTGGCGAACGGGCGCTGGGACGCGCACTTTCCCATCGACATCTTCCAGACCGGCTCGGGCACCAGCACCAACATGAACGCCAACGAGGTCATCGCCCGCCTGGCTACCCAGAAGCTGGGCCGTCCGGTGCATCCCAACGACCACGTAAACATGAGCCAATCCTCCAACGACGTCATTCCCACGGCCATGCACGTGGCCGCGTGGCTGGAGGCGGACGAGACGCTGCTGCCGGGCCTGAGCCATCTGCAAGCCGTTATCGAGGAGAAGCAGGCCCTGGTGGACGATGTGGTAAAGACGGGGCGCACGCATCTCATGGACGCCATGCCCGTGCGTCTGAGCCAGGAGCTGAGCGCCTGGGCGGCGCAGGTGCGCAAGGGCGGGGCCCGCATCGAGGGCGCACTGGCCGATGTGAGTCGCCTGGCCATCGGCGGCGCCGCGGTGGGCACGGGCGTCAACGCCCATCCCGAGTTTAGCGGGCGGGTGGCGGCCATCCTCTCGGAGTTGACCGGGCTTCCCTTCGCGAAAACCGATAATCATTTCGAGGCGCTTTCGGCCCAGGACGCACTGGTGTCCCTCAGCGGCCAGCTCAAAACCGTGGCCGTCAGCCTGATGAAGATCGCCAATGACCTGCGCTGGATGAACAGCGGGCCCATCGCCGGCCTGGGCGAGATCGCTTTGCCCGCGGTGCAGCCCGGGTCCAGCATCATGCCCGGCAAGATCAACCCCGTCATCGCCGAGGCCGTGACCATGGTCGCGGCCCAGGTGATGGGCAACGATGCTGCTGTCGCCATCGGCGGCCAGGCGGGCGTGTTCGAGCTGAATGTGATGCTGCCCCTCATCGCCCACAATGTGCTGCAATCGGAGCGCATCCTGGGCGCCGCGGCCCGGGTCCTGGCCGATAAAGCCATCGCCGGATTCACGGTCAATCGGCAGCGCATCGCCGGGCTGGTGGATAAAAACCCCATTCTGGTGACAGCCCTGAACCCCATCATCGGCTACGAACTGGGCGCAAAGATCGTCAAGCGGGCCTATGCCGAGGGCCGCAGCATCAAAGAGGTGGCCGCTGAGATGACCGCTCTCTCGCCCGCAGAGCTGGACGCGCTGCTGAACCCGGCCAAACTGACGCAAGGGGGGCTGGTCTCGGGCTGAGCGGCGGGAACTTCTGGCGGGCGATGTGCGTTTCAGAGATAGGTACACCGCGCGCCATCGCTATTTCGATCCGGAGGACCGCCATGAAACGTCTTGTCATGCTCTTTCTTTTGATCGCTCTGGTGCTGGTGGGGATGAGCGCCAGCGCCAGGGCCGCGCCCGGCCCGGGCCTGTTGCAGCGCATCGCGGCCATCGATGGCGTCACCACGACTTTCGTGCAGCAGGACGACATCCTGTACGCAGCCACGGGCGTCAAGGTCAGCGCCTACGATGTGAGCGATCCCGCGCATCCCCGGCATCTGGCCGATTCACCGCTCATGCCCGAGGTGGTGCGGGATATCGCTGTGTCGGGCGATTTGCTCTTCGCCGCGGATGACATCGGGGGATTGTGGGCGTTCCGCATCCAGCCCGACCATCAGATGCAGCT
>JALWDV010000122.1 GCA_027036755.1 Anaerolineae bacterium | reverse complement strand
CGACCAAGCGAATGTTTGTTGTCATAGCACACCTCCTAGTTTTGATGTGCCTTCTATTCTACCTCAATTGTTAAAGTTCCATGGGGTGCGTTTGCTCCCCCCGCATTTTTGCGCAAAATTCAGGTAATACGTGAGATCGTTACGCATCATGAACTACGCACTAGGGGATTGGCTTCTCGTTCCGCCCTGGTCACGAAGTGATTTCATTCGTATCGGCAAACGCTTCTGCAAAGAAAAAGGCAGGAACGAGAAACGCTCCTGCCCTGATGTTCGATGCTGTGGGGTTTAGTGCTTGAGTTCGGCCAGGGCTTTTTCGTAAGCCTTGTCGTAGGCCGCCTGAGCGTCCTCGCCCCGGGCCTTGGCCTTGCGGGCGGCCTCTTCGGCCAGCGCCCGGGCCTCGGCCCTGATGCGGGCCTGCGCCCGGATTTGATCCTTGGTGCGCAGACGACGCATGAAGCGCTCGACCTGACCAGCCGTATCGACGATGCGCTGCTCGCCCGTGAAGAAGGGATGACAGGCGGAGCAAACGTCCGTGTGGATTTCTTTCTTGGTGGAGCCAGTGGTCCAGGTGTTGCCGCAAGAGCAAATGACCACGGCCTCTTCGTAATAAGTGGGATGAATGCCCTGTTTCATTTCTGATTACCTCTGCAATTGCTCAGGCGACGCGCTGGGGATAAACGCTGACGCGCTTCTTGTCGCGAGTTTTGTGTTCGAACTTGACGAAACCATCGGCTGTGGCGAAGAGGGTGTGATCTCTGCCAACGCCAACGTTCTCTCCCGCGTCGATGCGGGTGCCGCGCTGCCGGATGATAATGGTGCCGGCGCGGACGAATTGACCATCGTAGCGCTTGACGCCCAGGCGCTTTGCTTTGCTATCGCGACCGTTCTTGCTGGAACCGCCACCTTTCTTATGAGCCATTTTCTTCGCTCCTTGTCTTGTCTAATCGGAATGGGAGATGCGGATCACGTTAAGCCGTGATGCTGTCGATGCGGAGTTGCGTGTACTTCTGCCGGTGTCCGGTCTTGCGGCGCAGGGTGGTGCGGCCGCTGTGCTTGAAGATGATGACTTTCGGGCCTTTGGCCAGCCCCAGCACAGTGGCGGTCACCTGGGCCCCCGTCACCACGGGTCGCCCCACCTTCACGGCGTCGTCATCGCCGACCAGGAGCACATCATCAAATGTAACCTGATCGCCCTCGGAGACGTTTTTCAGAAGTTCGACGTTGATGATTTCGTTTTCTTCGACGCGGTATTGCTTACCGCCCGTTTTGATCACTGCGTACATAAGCTGCTTCCTTTCCGTACGGCGCCGGCAAAGCAGGACTTAGGGAGCCGTAGCGGCGTGAGGGATTTGTTTTTCGGGATTTTGGCGTAGAAAAAGTGGGCCCGAAAGCCCACAACACGTAATTATAAACCGATGCCGGTGAAATTGTCAAAGCGAGGGTTCGTCCAAAATCAACGACTCCCGCAGGATGGCGTGACGGCGATCCGTCAGGCCCAGCACGGCGATGACTTCGCTCACCCGGGCGTTGGCCTGGGAGCCCGCCAGCAAAGTCATGCGCACGCAGCCGGGCTCATCTTCCAGGATGTCGATGCTGAGGATGCGCGGGCGCAGATCGTAGGTCTTCTCGGGCTTTTTGAACCGGGGACGCAAAATCTCTCTGGCTGCCAGGACGTTCTGCACCCGATCCCTTAGCTCCTCCTCCGACACATCCTCCCAACAAACGCGATAAACCGCGGCCCGCAGGCTGGCCTGCATGGCGGGGAGTTTCAGAGGAATCTCGACCAACGATTTGATGGCGAAACCATCGGGCAGGTTACGGGCGATGGACGTCAGCCATTGCTCCGGCTCCACCCGCTCCGTCAGCCAGATGTCCACCATCTCGTTTTCGCCCGCCACGCCCACAGGCAGCGCCGACGCGAACTGAATGCGAGGCTGGGGATGATAGCCGTGGGAGTAGGCCAGAGGCAGGCTCACCCGCCGGAAGACCCGCTCCCAGAAGCGGGCCAGATCCAGATGGCCGATGTAGCGGGCGTCGCCCTTTTTGCTGTAGGTCAGTCGCAGTCGTTGAACAGGCGGAGAAGGATTCATAACGGAAGCCATGCGCGGAAGCGCGCTGACAAGGAACGAAAATGGAACGCAGACACATCCGATGCCCGCAGATTCTCGCAGATTATCCCGATTTTATCTGTTTTCATCTGCGTAGATCAGCTTTTTCTGCGTCATCTGCGTTCTATTTGCGAAGCAGAAAAGGAAATCGGGAAAACGAGAGCAGGGGGATGATACCCGAAGCAGAGTGAATTGCAAAAATCAGTGGGACATGATCAGCCCCGCCAACGCGCCCCCCCAATCATCCCTGTCGTTCAGGCAGGGGATGAATCTCCGCCCGCCCATTTAATCTCCGAAATGGCTAAAAAGAATTGGGTGCGTCCAATTTCAGTTGGAAGCGTTTGCCACGTCCGCCCGGCGATGAAGTCGCCGGGCTACAAAACAGCGCCGGATAAATCCGGCTAGCCCCGCAGGGGCGCTGTTTCTAGCCGGGGGACTTTATCCCCCGGCGCTGGCGGCGGGCGCGAAGCGCCCCGCCAATGAATGGATTATTTTAGCCTTCCAACTCATCTTGGACACACCAAAAAGAATTGACGATGTTGTCAAATTATGTTACAAAACAAATAGGATGCGTTTTGGACCAAAACGGCTTATCGAAACCGTCTCCGCGTTTACAGGAGGTAATATGACTTCCGCTTTCATTCGGGTAATTTTGCCAGTTATTGTTTTGATAAGCTTACTGGGAGGAGGTGCGGTCAGCGCGCTTGGGCCGAGTCAGGTCGCACCCCAAAATAGCCCGAGCACCTCCCAGGCGACAGCAGGAGCGGGCGTCCGGCAAATCGCGCCCGGCGCAGATTTCACTTGTGCGCTGACAGCAGGTGGCGGCGTCAAGTGCTGGGGAAGCAATTTCAATGGGAAATTAGGAGATGGCAGGGTTGGAGGAAATCGTTTCATCCCCAAAGATGCACTTGGCCTCACCAGCAACGTCCGCGCCATCTCTGCTGGAATATCCACGAGTTGCGCCGTGATGAACAGCGGCAAAGTCCGATGTTGGGGGAACGATCCCAGCAATGTTCCTCACGAAATCACGGGGCTGAGCAATATCCAGACTGTTTCAGTGGGGGGATTCCACGCCTGTGCGCTCACCGATGATGGCGAAGTTCAATGCTGGGGGCAGAATGCTTCGGGCCAACTGGGCGACGGCACAACCAACGACAGCAGTTCCCCCGTGATCGTCATCGGCTTACAGCAAATTCAAATGATTTCATCGGGCTTGCGCCACACATGCGCGCTCACTGTAAACGGTGGCGTGAAATGTTGGGGGGATAACAGCCAGGGACAATTGGGAGATGGTTCGACGATATCGAGTTCGTCACCGGTGGATGTGGCGGGACTCACCAGCGGGGTGCGCTCAGTTTCCGCCGGCGTTTCGCACACGTGCGCATTGCTGAACGATAACACAGTCAAATGCTGGGGTGACAACACCTACGGGCAGTTGGGAGATGGAACGACCAATGCAAGTTTACATCCTGTCGATGTTGCAGGATTGAGCGACGCGCAGGAAATCGACACCCATCTCGCCAATCACGTCTGTGCGCTAACAGACGCAGGCGCGATCCAATGTTGGGGCGCCAATCGCTTCGGTCAATTGGGCGATGGCTCCACCGAAAACCGCAGCAGTCCAGTTGTGGTGAATGGGATTCCTGGAGGGATGAAGGCTGTGGCAACGGGCATGAACCACGCCTGCGCTCTGACTGAAGAAGGAGATGTTATATGCTGGGGTTCCAATTATTTCGGCCAGGGGGGCAAAAATCCTGGCTGGGCTCCAGTGCAGGTGCTGGGGCTTGAAACCGGGGTGCAATCCATCGACATCGATTGGGATCACGCCTGCGCCATCGTCGCCGGAGGCGTAAAATGCTGGGGAAATAATGGGTTCGGTCAATTGGGCGATGGCTCCCGCACCACCCGATTCAAACCCGTCGATGTCGTCGGCTTGAACAGCGGCGTCAGAGCTATTGGCCTTGGCCTGAGATTGACATGCGCCTTGACGGATGCTGGCGAGGTGAAATGCTGGGGCATGAATGCGAGCATCAATAGTCTGGTTCCTGTGGATGCGCCGGGAATGCTCAACGATGTCAAAGGGCTAGCCGTGGGGACAAGCCATGTTTGCGTCCTCACCCAAAATGACGGCGTGAGATGTTGGGGTGAGAATCGTTCGGGCCAGTTGGGAGACGGCTCCACAACCTATCGCCGTCAGCCCGTCGATGTCGTGGGCCTGACCAGCGGCGTCCGAGCTATATCGGCAGGAGAAAGCCACACGTGCGCCCTGATGATAGATGGCGGCGTAAAATGTTGGGGAAACAACAACGCAGGCCAGTTAGGCGACGGCGCAACTACCAACAGTTCAACCCCGGTGGATGTCGTTGGATTACCGCCAATACAAGCCATTGCCGCAGGGGGAGCCCACACCTGCGCTATCACAAATGACGGCGGGCTTTTCTGCTGGGGAAGCAACCGCTTTGGGCAATTAGGCGACGGCAGCGGTCAGGACTCACCAACGCCCGTGGCAGTCGGGGGTATGAAGCGAGGTGTGCAAACTGTGGCCGCTGGATCCGGTCACACCTGCGCCATCACCCGCTTTGGCAGAGCCCAATGCTGGGGAGATAATAGTAATTCCGGCCAATTGGGTAATGGAACGACGCAGGGACGCTTTGTTCCCGAGGACGTGATATGGCTGCAACCTGACTCCGTCGGCATCTCGGCCGGACTCAACAATTCATGTGTGGTAAACAGCCAGGGAGGAGCCAAATGCTGGGGAGACGGCAGCTATGGAAAGCTGGGCGATGATGGCGCGCTCTGGCAAAATGCCTCATTGCCGGGCCCGGTTCAGGGTGATCTCACCGACAGCGTCTTGCTCTTTTTCCCCTTCCAGGCGGCTGCGCCCTGAGCCAATCATTGCCACTCTCTTTCCACCATGGCCAATTGCTGTCAGCAATTCCAAATTTAGAATCCATAAGCGGAAAGGAGGCGATTTCACCCCTCCCGGCCTCCCTTTTGCC
>JALWDV010000121.1 GCA_027036755.1 Anaerolineae bacterium | reverse complement strand
GGCCTCCCTTTAGCCCCCACCCCGACCCTCCCCCGATACTCGCTGCGCTCGTGTTCGGGGGAGGGAGATGCCCATCTGCTGAACATATTGGCAAAGCGAAGGGCTCCTCCCCCTGCAAGGCGTCAGCCGAAGCGGGGGGAGGCCGGGAGGGGGGCTTGTTGCCGGGCCAAATTTGAAATTGCTGGACTACCGACCAACTGCTCACTCACGGGTTGATGCGGCCCAGGACGCGCGGGAAGGCGATGGCTTCGCGCACGCTCTTGATGCCCGTGATCCAGGCGACGGTGCGCTCGACGCCCAGCCCGAAGCCGCTGTGGGGCGCGGAGCCGTATTTGCGCAGGTCGAGATACCAATCGAAGGCTTCTTCGGGCAGGCCCTGCGCGTGGATGGCGGCCAGCAGCTTCTCGGGATCGCTCATGCGCTCGCTGCCGCCGGTGATCTCGCCGTAACCTTCGGGCGCGAGGAGATCGGCGCTGAGGCAGACTTCGGGCCGGTCGGGATCAGGCTCCATGTAGAAGGCTTTGGCCGCGGTGGGGTAGTGGGTGACGAACACGGGCCGGTCGAACTGGCTGGCGATGTAGGTCTCGTGGGGCGCTCCGAAGTCATCGCCCCATTCGATGGGCGTTAGCGGTTCATCCTTGGGCGGAACGGTGACGCCCGCGGCCGCGGCTTCGTTGATCATGTCCACCGCGTCATCGTATCGCAGCCGGGGGAAGGGCGGCGTCACGTTCTCCAGCTTCGATGTGTCGCGCCCCAGCAGTTTCAGCTCATCCGCCCGCTCCGCCAGCGTTCGCTGCACGATGTAAGAGACGAATTGTTCCTCGATCTCCAGCAGCTCGTCCAGATGACAGAACGCGATCTCCGGCTCCACCATCCAGAATTCCTGCAAATGGCGGCGGGTCTTGGATTTTTCGGCCCGGAAGGTGGGCCCGAAGCAATACACCTTGCCAAAGGCGAAGATGTTGGCCTCGTTGTAAAGCTGCCCGGTCTGGGCCAGATACGCGGGCTGGCCGTGGTAGTCGATCTCGAACAGGGTGGTGGTGCCTTCGCCCGCCGCGGGCGTGAGGATGGGCGTATCCACGTTCAGAAAATCGTGCTCATCCAGCCAATCGCGTATGGCCCGGATGACTGTGGCCCGCACCCGCTGGATGGCCCATTGCCGGTCGCTGCGCAGCCACAGATGCCGGTTATCCAGCAGAAATTCAACGCCGTGCTCTTTGGGCGCAATGGGGTAAGGCTCGGCCAGTTGCACGATCTCGATTTCCTGGATATCCATCTCGTAGCCGCCGGGCACGCCCGGAGCCCGCTCATCGGCCTTGATTTCGCCGGTGAGGATGATGGACGACTCGGTGGTCAGGCTCTTGACTTTGGCGAATTTCTCATCGCCCAGGTTGGGGCGGAAGGCCACGGCCTGGAAGATGCCGCTGCCATCTCGCACCCGCAGGAAGTTGATCTTGCCCTTGCCTGTCTTGCGTTTGAGCCAGCCGCGCACGGTGACGACCTGGCCCACGTAATCTTTGGCGTCGCTGATTTTGATGATGGGAGGCATAAGTTCTCCTTGTTGCTGGGTTGACGGGGATGTTGGCAGCAATTCCAAATTTAGAATCCACAAGAGGCAAGGGGATGGTTTCCCCCTCCCAGCCTCCCTGTGGCCCCCAC
>JALWDV010000120.1 GCA_027036755.1 Anaerolineae bacterium | reverse complement strand
AAAGGGAGGCTGGGAGGGGATAATCGCCCCCTGCCTCTCGTGGATTCTAAATTCAGTAGATCACAATTTCATCCGCAAGCATACGCCGAATAAATTCAGGTCTCAAGGCGTTCCGCCGCATGTCCCCCTTCAGGGACATTTTCGGCGCGAAAGGCGTCTGTCTGCGCAGGCAGACAGGCGGCCCATCTAATCACCCTTCCTTATCTCCTCCCCCGCCCGTCTCGGAGCGGGGGAGGAATAGAAGGTGGGGGCCGCCCTTGGCCCTGATTTCAAATCGGTGGGTCAGTGAAAGTCGTGAAGTACTGAAATTTGGAATTGCTACGTCGTCGAGATGCGACGCACTTCTTGCTTACACCATCCAGAACTCGGTTTTGCGGGGGCGATACTGGATGGCTTCGGCGATGTGGTGGGTGGCAATGCGATCATCGCCCGCGAGATCGGCGATGGTGCGGGCCAGCTTGAGCACCCGATGATAAGCCCGGGCGCTGAGCTGCAACTGGCGCATGGCCGCGCCGATGAGCTGATGCGCCTCGCGATCCAGCGGACAGAACTGGCGCACTTCGGAGGGGCCCATATCTGCGTTGGCGTCGATGTGAGGCAGGCCCGCGAAGCGGGCGGTCTGCCGGGCCCGGGCCGCCAGCACCCGCTCTCGCACCGCGGCCGAAGACTCTCCCCGGCTGTCGTCGGTGAGCTTCTCGTATTTCACCCGCGGAACCTGCACATGGATGTCGATGCGGTCCAGCAAGGGCCCGGAAATGCGCTTCTGATAGTTGCGGATGGCGGAGGTGGAGCAGGTGCAGGCCCGCTCAGGATCGCCATAGTAGCCGCAGGGACAGGGATTCATGCTGGCCACGAGCATGAAATTGGCGGGAAAGGTGACCGTGCCCGTGGCCCGGGAGAGGGTGACGATCTTGTCCTCCATGGGCTGACGCAGCATCTCCAGCATCTTGCCGCCGAACTCGGGCAGCTCATCCAGAAAGAGCACCCCGCGATGGGCCAGACTGATCTCGCCCGGGCGGGGCCAGCGTCCGCCGCCGATGAGTCCGGCGTAGGAGATGGTGTGATGGGGCGCGCGGAAGGGCGGCTGGCGGATGAGGGGCGTCTCGGGCGTGAGCAGATCAGCCACCGAGTAGATGCGGGTCACATCCAGGGCCGCATCCTGGCTCAGGGGCGGCAGGATGGAGGGCAGGGTGCGGGCCATCAGGGTCTTGCCCGCGCCGGGCGGACCCGTCATCAACATGTTGTGCCCGCCCGCGGCCGCCACCTCCAGGGCCCGTTTCACATGCTCCTGGCCCTTCACATCGGCCAGATCCGCGCTGGACGGGGGCAGCGGCGCGGCGTCGGCGCGGTGGGGTCGGGGCGGAATGGGAATCACGCCCCGCAGATGATTCACCAGATGCGTGAGATGATCCACCGGGATGACCTGAATGCCTTCGATGAGCGCGGCCTCGGCTGCGTCCACCTCGGGCACGTAAATGCGTTCGAAGCCCTCGCGGCGGGCCAGATCGGTGATGGGCAGGATGCCGTTGACGTGCCGCAGGCTGCCATCCAGGGCCAGTTCGCCGATGAACAGGGCCTTTGCCAGCTCGTCGTGGGGGATCTGGCTGGTGGCGGCCAGCGTGCCCACGGCGATGGGCAGATCGTAGGCGGGCCCCCGTTTGGGGATATCCGCGGGCGCCAGGTTGACGGTGTAGGAGCCCATGGGAAAATTCATGCCGCTGTTGCGCACCGCGGAGCGCACCCGCACCCGGCTTTCCTGCACCGCGGTGTCGGGCAGGCCCACGATGATGAAATGCGACATCATGCCCCCGCGTTTGTCCACCTCGACTTCGATGACCCGACCATTGAGGCCCAAAACAGCGCCAGAGAAGACCTTTGCAAGCATAAGGGTAAGGAATAGCGCCCCAAGGGGCTAAAAGGAGAGGAGTAACATTTGGAATACTTGAGGTATTGTAAGCTATTTGCGGATGAAAGCGAAGAATATCCAAGCGTTGGGTGCCTGTCTGAAATCTAGCGCCATCGCTCCAGAAACTGGCTGTGCAGGAACCCGCCCAGCGTGCCTAGGATGAGTATTGCCAGAAGTAGTGCTGTGTCTTCTTTGCTAAAAAGTTCTGCTGGCGAAGATGGGGCAAAAAATGACCAGGCCAAATAGCCCCCTGTCCCTGAACCGATAATCGCTCCCAACAGATTTCGGAGTATGGGACGAGTTCTGGTCCAGCGATAGAGAAAGCCATTACCCCCCCCGGCGAGAATGCCTGCTGGAACGATGATCCAACCCGATAAAAACGATAACAACATTCCGCTTACAAGGAATTCGGCGGCCCTTCTGATGGTGTTGAAAATGTCTTGCCAGTTGGAGATAGGCTGAAAAATCAGCAAAAAGCTTGTCTTATCAATCAACAATATGACGTAACTGAATGCAATGTTTACCAGAAACCCCACAAGCAGCCCCAGAATCAGGCCGCGCATCAAAAGAACGCCCAAGCCGGGTTGAAAGATGGTCGTCTGTTGTCCTTCGGCTGATTGCATAGGGCTCAGGAATCTCTGAAAATGAAGGTGGCAACGCCGATCCACATGGAAAAGACGTCTTGGCTGATTTCCTCACACAATGTAAGGGAAAACAGAGCAGCGAAGATGAGGAAGATGCCCGTGTATTAGAAGCTCCTCAGATGATGTGAGCGGCGTCGGCCAGGGCGGCGGCCAGCTCCCGAACGGCTGCCACCGGCGCGTCTGATCCGGCCCGTTTCACCAATGCGCTGCCCACCACCACGCCGTCGGCCAGTTGCGCCACCTGTCGGACCTGCTCGGGCGTGGCGATGCCAAAGCCCACGGCCAGGGGCAGGTCGGTGTGCGCCCGCACCCGGGCCACGAATTCAGCCAGATGGGGCGGCAGCTCGTTCCGGGCGCCGGTCACGCCCGCCACGCTGACCAGATAGAGGAAGCCGGTGCTGTGGGCCGCAGCCAGCTCAAGGCGTTCGGGCGTGCTGGTGGGGGCTGCCAGATGGATGAGGGCCAGATGATGCTCTCGGGCCAGGGCCTCGAACTCGCCCGCCTCGTCCGGCGGCAGGTCGGGTGCGATGAAGCCGTCCGCGCCCGCGGCCGCGGCGTCGGCCACGTAGCGCGCCATGCCATAAGCCAGGATGGGATTGATGTAGCCCATGAGGATGAGGGGGATGCTGACGCCCTCGTCCCGCAACTGCGCCGCCAGCCGAAACGCGTCGGCGGGCGTGACGCCCTGGGCCAGGGCCTGCTGGGTGGCGGCCTGGATGGTGGGGCCGTCGGCCAGGGGGTCGGAGAAGGGCACGCCGATCTCGATCAAATCAGCGCCCGCATCCACCAGCGCATGAAAGATGGCCGGGGAGCGCGCGGGGGTGGGATAGCCCACGGGCATGTAGGGCATAAAAGCCGCCTGATCCCGGGCGGCCAGGCGGATGAAGGTGCGTTCGATGCGTTGGATTCCGGTCATTACTGATGTTTGGATGGAATGCTCAGGATGTTGACAGTAGCCGATGGACGAAAGACGATGATCTGCGCCCCCTGCATCGTCATCTTGAACGAGCTGCCGCCGCTACTATACCGAACTCACGCCTGCTCGTCAAGCGCTTTCATCACTGTGTCCAGGTCTTTGTCGCCCCGGCCCGAGAGGTTGACCAGCAGGATGCTGTCTTTGGGCATGGTCGGAGCCATATCCAGCACATGCCCGATGGCGTGGGCGCTCTCCAGCGCCGGGATGATTCCCTCCAGTTCGGACAGCAGCCGAAAGCCCTCCAGGGCCTGATTGTCGGTGCAATAGGTGTATTCGGTGCGCCCCATGTCGCGCAGCCAGGCGTGTTCCGGCCCCACCGACGCGTAATCCAGGCCCGCGCTGATGCTGTGGGTCAGCGCGATCTGGCCGTGCTCGTCCTGCATCACGAAGGATTTTGTTCCCTGCAGCACGCCCAGGCGGGAGATGGCGGGATCCGCGAAGCGGGCGGCGTGCTGGCCCGATTCGATGCCCAGTCCTCCAGCCTCCACGCCGATGAGCCGCACGTTTTCGTCATCCAGGAAGGGATGGAAGATGCCGATGGCGTTGGATCCGCCGCCCACGCAGGCCACGATGGCGTCGGGAAGGCGGCCGGCCTGGGCCAGCATCTGCGCCCGGGCCTCGATGCCGATGACCCGCTGGAAATCCCGCACCATCATCGGGTAGGGATGCGGCCCCAGCGCGGAGCCCAGCAGGTAGTGGGTGGTTTCTACGTTGGTCACCCAATCGCGGATGGCTTCGTTGATGGCGTCTTTCAGGGTCTTGCTGCCGCTATCCACGCTCCGCACCTCGGTTCCCAGCAGTTTCATGCGGAAGACGTTGGGCTGCTGGCGGGCCATGTCCACCGAGCCCATGTAGACCACGCACTGGATGCCCAGCAACGCGGCCGCGGTGGCCGTGGCCACGCCATGCTGGCCCGCGCCGGTCTCGGCCACGATGCGCTGTTTGCCCATGCGCTTCACCAGCAGGGCCTGCCCCAGCGCGTTGTTGATCTTGTGCGCGCCGGAATGGGCCAAGTCTTCTCGCTTGAGGTAAATCTGCGCGCCGCCCAGATGCTGGCTGAGGCGGCGGGCGTAGGTGACGGGGGTGGGACGGCCCACGTAGGCGCGGAAGAGTTCATCCAGCTCGTCCCAAAACGCGGGATCGGCTTTGGCCGCGGCGTAGGCGGCCTCCAGCTCGGCCAGCGCGGGCATCAGGGTTTCGGGCACGAACCGGCCGCCGTAGGGCCCGAAGCGTCCCCGGGCGTCGGGCAGCGGATAATCGGTGGGGCTGAGATTCTTTGCAGACATGAGGCGCACTCAATGAGATGGTGAGCGAGAGTAGGCGGAGTAATTATACAGATTGCATGTCACACCGCATAGGCCAGCGCTATCTACAGGCGACACGCCAGGACCGTAAAACGTCAAGCGTCAAACGTCACCCTGCTGTAACCAGCAATTTCAATTTGGTTCGGAGACAAGCCCCCTCCCGGCCTCCCCCCGCTTCGGCTGGCGCCTTGCAGGGGGAGGAGCCCATCGCTTTGCCAATTTGTGTAGCAGATGGGCGTCTCCCTCCCCCGAACACGAGCGCAGCGAGTATCGGGGGAGGGTCGGGG
>JALWDV010000119.1 GCA_027036755.1 Anaerolineae bacterium | reverse complement strand
ACCCCGGCCCTCCCCCGCCAGTCGCTTCGCTCCTTTGCAGGGGAGGGAGCCGCTGGTTTGCAAAGTTTTTTGCAGACAGAGAGGTCATCCCCCCCGCTCGCGGGGGGGAGCGAGGGGGGGCCTGCCGCAGCAGAAGCCAAGCCAGCGAAAACAGACAGACCACTTTAGCAGTTATGGATTTTTGGGGATTGAAAAGGCTCTTTTCTGCAAAAATCCGCGATGATCCGATTTTTCAGCGTCATCCGCGGCGAATCGAAAGGCGAATGACAGGAAAACGATTAGAATTTGACAAGGAGTTCATAACTGGCTCTAGAACACCGCTAACGCAACGCTAACGTTTTTCATAGCGAAATCTAACCTTTTTGGCTTATACTGCATCTAAATCATGTTGTGCGATCCTTTTGTCGCGCGCAATGTTGACGAAATCGCTCGCTTGGCATACGATAAGAGCCTTGAAGTAACTACTAAGGTCGTCTCACCGGTCATCACCCGAAAACCACTAAGAACACTAAGACACAAAGGCACAAAGGGAAGTTTATACATTTTTTCTTCGTGTTCTTAGTGCCTTAGTGCCCTTTGTGGTTTATTAACCGGGGTGCGTTAGCAGTTACGTCTCGAAAACGAATCCCTACACGGGGGAAAGAAGTCATGCCGTTATACGAATACCATTGCAACCAATGTCACCTCGATTTTGAAGTGCGCCGCTCCTTCTCAGACACAGGCACGCCCGAATGCCCGGTCTGCCACGACAACGCGCATGTCACGCGCAAATTCTCTGCGCCTGCCATTGTGTTCAAGGGCTCCGGCTTCTACGTGAATGATTCCCGGGGCAAGAACGCAGCGGGCGCGCCTGCTCGCTCCAATGGCAACGGGAAATCCGGCGCGAGTGAAAGTGCGCCCGAGGCCAAGAGCGAAACCAAAACCAAAGCCAAAACCGAAACGGCCAAGGCCAAGAGCGACTGATCCCGCAATCTGGTCCCCTTTTCGGCGTCGCGGTCTCCAGAAATGGAGGCCGTTTTTTGTTTGTCAGGGGGCGGCGGCCCGGCCCGATTTCAACATCCCCGGCAGGGCCCGCATGGCGGCGATGATGGATGTGTGCAATCCCAGCCGCTTCCAGGCCAGGCCCGCAAGCCAGATGTTCCACAGAGCCATGATCAGCGCGGTGGCCGCGGCCGCGCCCGTCAGTCCCCACTGGCTGATGCCCACATACGCGGCCAGGATGTAAAGCGCGGCGCTGACGCCGAAGACCTTCGTGGCCGTGTTGTGGTTGCCCGTGACGATGAGCAGAGAGACCACCACGCCCGTGGCCGCGTTGAACAACTGCCCCACGCCGAGGATGATCATGGGCGTGCGGGCCGCCACGAACGCGGGGCCGAAAAGCCCCAGAATGAAGTTGGAGAAAAGCGTCAGCGCGGCCACGAAGAGCAGCGCGGGCCAGAAACTGATGTGCGCAGCCAGATAAAGCAGTCGTTGCAGGCCCGCCTTGTTCTGCTTGGCGTGCATGGATGAGAGCATGGGCGCAATGACCGCGTTGACCGAGGTCAGCAAGAAGATGGTCTGGCCGGTGGTTTTGAGCGCAGCGCCGTAAATGCCCGCGTCGGCCGGCGTCATCAACGCCCCCACCATCAGCAAATCGGCCCGGCGCAGGATGATGCTGAAGAGATCGAAGAACATCAGGGGCAGGCCCACGGCCAGCCACAGCCGCATCTCGAAGCGGGGCGCGCCGCGGGCGGAGATGGGCAGCCCGCCCCGTTTGAGCAAGATCGTCTGCCAGAGGAGGGTGATGATCCGGGCCAGGCCCGCGGCCGCAACCGCGACCAGCGCGGCCAGGGGAATGCCCAGCAGCATCGCGCCCGCCAGGAAGAGGAGGATGAGCAGGGGCGCGCCCACCAGCGGCGGGCCAAAGGCTGTCACCACCCGCCGCAAGGATACGGCGATGGAGAGAATCAGGCGTAGCAGCGCGAAGACGGGCAGCAGCCACAAGCCCAGCATCCAGGCCGTCAGGCCCGGGATGACGATCTCTCGCGCGGCCAGCAGCAATGCGCCCGAGCCCACCGCTGCAATGACTATCCCCAGCGTCACGGTGACGCCGCCGCTGCCATAAATGACGCCCCGCAGCCGAGCGCCATCCTCCTGCGCGATGTATTCGGGAATGAAACGCACCACCGCGTGATGCAGCCCCAGGGGCGCAAACAAGGCCGCGAGGGTGATCCAGGCGATGACCAGGCTGTACACGCCGTAGTCGTCGGGGCCCAGCAAGCGGGCCAGGATGATCTCCAGCGCGTATCCCAGCCCCACGCCCAAGACGCGAATGCCCAGCGCCAGGCCCGTGCCCGTGACCACCGTCTTCAGCAGGTTGGATGTGCGCCACTTGCGCGCCAGATAGTTCAACGACACCTGCCGCGCCTCACACGAACCTGAACTCGGGCGAAAGCCCCAGCGCCGCCGCCATCTCCTGTATCTCGTCCTGATAGTTGCGGTTCATCAGGATGATGACGTCGGGGCGATAGTCGCGCAGGAAGTCGGGCGAGACGATCTGCTGTCCTGCGCCCGCCACGAATTTGCCCTGCTTGCGGGGATTGATGTCCACCACGTAATCGATGAGGCGGGCCTGGGGCTGGAGGAGGTTGAGGAACATGACGCCCTTGGAGCCCGCGCCCCACACCGCCACGCGTTTGTTGGCCGCCGCCAGGCGCTTCAGTTCGCTGCGCCAGCGGGCTATCTCGGCCCGCGCGCTTCGCGCGAAGTCCCGAACCTGATCCCGCCACGCGGTCACATCCGCCCGGCCAGTGGCGGGATGCCCGGACAACGCGACCGGGCGGGCTTCGAGACAAAGATACTGCCCACCAAAGGTCTCATACAAATCCAGCGTCTGAAAGCCCGCGTCCTCGAAGAGCCGGGTCATGGACGTCCGCCCGAAGTAGGCGTAATGCTCGTAGATGATGTCCCACAGCGCTGTGTGCGCGACCATGTAGTCGGCGCTGGGCGCTTCGATGAACAGCACCGCGTCGGGCCGACGGGCCATCACCCGCCGCAGCATGGCCGCAAAGGCCCGGGGCCGGGCCAGATGCTCGATGACGTGGCGGGAGACCAGAAAATCGGCCCGGTGGCGGGCGTATTTTTCCGAATAGTAGTCGGGGATGATGGTGACGTTGGGGGGCAAAGCGCCCTCTTCGACATACGCGGGATCAAATCCCACCCCGCGATTGTTGCCCAGCTCGCACAACATCCCCAAAAAATCCCCCTGCCCGCAGCCGATTTCGATGATGTCCTTGCCATGCAGGTCGTAGCGTTTCACCAGCGTCTTGGCCAGGCCTCGGGCGTAGCGCTGGAAGCTGGGGGAAAAATGCAAGGAGTTCTCATAAGCCTGGTCGTAGGTCATCAGACCGGGATCAAAGGCCTGGTTGAAGAGATGCCCGCAATCGTTGCACAGGCCCAGGCGCATGTCGCCGCGGGGCGCGGCCAGGGCTGCGGAGCGCTCGGGCCAGAGCAGGTTGCAAAACACCGGTATCTGCGGCAGATGGAGGACGGGCTCGATGCGCTGCGAGCCGCAGACGGGACATTCGGCGTGGGGGGAATTCATCTCGGTCATGGCTCAGACCAGCAGAATCTTCGGATGCAATCCCATCGCCGCCAGAGATCGGGTGATCTCCGCTTCGTAGACGGGATTCATAATGATGACGACCTGGGGGCGGTATTCTTGCAGAAACGCAGGCCCGACCACCTCCTGGCCCGTTCCCGGCAGGAAATATCCCTGTTTGTAGGGGTTGATGTCCACCACGTACTCGATGGCGTCGCTGTTTCCCAGCGTCGTCAAAAAGGCCACAGCTTTGGAGCCGCCGCCCCACAGCACCGCGCGCCGGCCCCGGGCGTGGAGATCGGCCAGGATTTGCCGCCATCGCGCCAGTTCGGCGGGGACGTTCTCTGCAAAATAGGCTACGTCTTGCCGCAGGGCCTCCAGGCTTTCCTCCTGGGGCAGGGGCGTGGAGTCGCCATCGCCGGGCCGGGCCTCGATCATCAGATATTGATCGCCGTAGTCGGTCCACAAATCAATCACATCGAACCCCGCGCGGCGGAAGAGGCGGGCCAGGGAGCCGGGGCTGAAGTAGGAGCAGTGCTCGTAGTACACATCCACGAATTCCAGGTCTCGCAAAATGCGGCGAATCTCGGGAATCTGGAAGAAGACCACGGTCTCGCGGCG
This sequence comes from Anaerolineae bacterium, assembly GCA_027036755.1. Classification (GTDB taxonomy): domain Bacteria; phylum Chloroflexota; class Anaerolineae; order J102; family J102; genus M2005. The sequence goes on along the minus strand of JALWDV010000119.1, from coordinate 929 downwards.
GTCGCCGATGGCCCGACGCACCATGGCCACGAAATCCCCAACGTCGGGGATGTGCTCCAGCGTCATCTTGCAGACGATGAAATCGGCCTGGTAGTCGGCGTATTGCTCGGAATAGAAATCGCGGATGAAGGTGAGGCGCTCGTCCGTAGCCTGATTGCGTTCGGGGATGTACGCGGGGTCGAAGCCCACGCCCCGGTTGTCCCCCATCTGGCAGAGCAGCGTAAGAAATTCGCCCTTGCCGCAGCCGATTTCGAGGATGGTCTTGTTGTGCAGGTCGTAGCGTTGGATGAGGCGTTGGGCCAAGGCCCGGTGGAACGCGCTGAAGGTGGGCGAAAAGCCCTGGGTCTCCTCGTAGCGCTCGGAGTATTCGTGCAGCGTGGGAACGAAGGCGGTGTTGGTGATGAATCCGCACGCTTCGCACAGCGCCAGATGGATGTCGCCCCGGGGATAGGTGAGCGCGGCCTCGCGGGTGGGCATGAGCAGCACGCTGTGCGCAGGTGCGCCGTGCATCTCGTAGAAAGGCGTCAGGCGGGCGCCGCCGCAGGCGGGGCAGTGGGGGGCGGATTTGGGATTGGGGATTGCGGATTGCGAATTTGGGATTTGGGATTTGGGCATTGCGGGGATGTTGAGACTGGGGGGGATCGGTTTGAAATAATATCTCACGCAAAGACGCAAAGGGCGCAAAAGGAAAAGAGGTGAAGATATTTTTACGTTCAGGCGCGTCCTTTTGGCGTGAAGAAGCCAGATGTCTGATTGTGTCATTCTGAGGGAGCGTAGCGACCGAAGAATCTCACTCCTTTGTCTTTTTTCACTCAAACCTGACGGGTTCTGTAACTGCTAAGGTAGTCTGTCTGTTTTCGCTGGCTTGGCTTCTGCTGCGGCAGGCCCCCCCTCGCTCCCCCCCGCAAGCGGGGGGGAGCGAGGGGGGG
>JALWDV010000118.1 GCA_027036755.1 Anaerolineae bacterium | reverse complement strand
AGGGCAAACTCATCGCGGTGTACGGCGATTTCGACGCGGATGGCGTCACCTCCACCGCGGTGCTGGTGCAGACGCTGCGGGCCCTGGGCGGCGACGTCATGCCCTACATCCCCCACCGGGTGGACGAGGGCTATGGGCTGAACACCGGCGCGCTGGAATGGCTGAAAAGCCAGGGCGTGAGCATGGTGGTCACCGTCGATTGCGGCATTCGGGCGGTGGAAGAAGTTGCCTTCGGCAAAAGCATCGGCCTGGAAATGATCGTCACCGACCATCACTCCATCGGGCCGGAGGCGCCCGAGGCGGACGTGGTGATCAACCCCAAGCTGCCTGAGTCCAAATACCCCTTCCGCGACTTTGCGGGCGTGGGCGTGGCCTTCAAACTCTCGCAGGCCCTGTTGCGCGTGGAACAGCAGTCACCCATCGCCCGGCAGCCGGTGACGCTACAAGAAGAAGACCTGCTGGACCTGGTGGCCCTGGGCACCGTGGCCGACATCATGCCCCTGGTGGGCGAAAACCGCACCCTGGTCAAGCGAGGATTGAAGAAGCTGCAAGCCGCGCGTCGGCCCGGCATTCGGGCCCTGGCCCATCGCTCGGGCGTGAACCCGCGCGAGATCGACGCCACGGCCATCGGATTTCGGCTGGCCCCGCGGCTAAACGCGGCCGGGCGGCTGGAAAGCGCGGTGCTGGCTTACGATTTGCTGGTGGCCCCGGACGACGCCACGGCCGAGGACATCGCCTACCGACTGGACCTCATCAACCGGCAGCGGCAGCAGCTCACCAGTGAGGCCGTGGAATGGGCCATCCGCGAGCTGGGTGACGAGCCGCCCGAGGATGTGCTCCTCGTGGCCCGCAAGGAGCTGAATCCGGGCATCGCCGGGCTCATCGCCAGCCGACTCAAGGAATACTACTTCCGCCCGGCCCTGGTGGCGCACCTCGATGGCTCCGAGGCCCGGGGCTCCGCCCGCAGCATCCCCCAGTTCCACATCACCCACGCCCTGGATCAATGCTCCGACCTGCTGATCCGTTATGGCGGACACGCTGCGGCAGCGGGCTTCACCGTGCCCCTGGAAAATCTGCCCAAACTGCGGCGCTGCCTGAACGAGATCGCCAAAGAGCAGCTCACGCCCGAGGACATGGTCAAAACCCTGGCCATCGACGCCATCACGCCGCTGCGGGCGCTGGATTACGCGCTGCTGGCCAAGCTGCAAGAGCTGGAGCCCACGGGCGCGGCCAACCCCACGCCCGTGCTGGCCATCCCCAACCTGCTGGTCAAGGGCCAATATTTGGTGGGCGCGGAGGGCAAACACCTCAAGCTTCGCTTGACTGACGGCGTGGTCACCTTCGACGCCATCGCCTTCGGTCAGGGCATCCGCGCCGAGCCCCTGCCCATGCGCATCGACGTGGCCGCATATCTCAACGAGAACGTGTGGAAGGACCGCCGCTCCCTGCAATTGATGATCCAGGACATTCAGCCCGCGGGCAAGGGCGTGCCGCCCGAACTCAGGCCGGTCTGAATAGACGGCAAGCAGGCTCCATGAGCGACTGCACACCGATAACGAACGAAATGGAACGCAGACACATCTGATGCCCGCAGATTCTCGCAGATTCTCCTGATTTCATCTTTTCCATCTGCACATGTCAGTTTTTTCTGAGGAATCTGCGTTCTATCTAC
>JALWDV010000117.1 GCA_027036755.1 Anaerolineae bacterium | reverse complement strand
GGGGCGCTTCGCGCCCGCCGCCAGCGCCGGGGGATAAAGTCCCCCGGCTAGAAACAGCGCCCCTGCGGGGCTAGCCGGATTTATCCGGCGCTGTTTTGTAGCCCGGCGACTTCATCGCCGGGCGGACTCCAACCGAAATTGGACACACCCAAATACGTTCCGGCGGGTTGGGCGTGGAAATGCGCCGGAACACACTTCTGGCGCAGCGCGAGACGGCAGGAGCCGCGGCGCGCCGATACTGATCCCAGTTTACGTCATTCCGACGACCGCAGGGAGGAGGAATCTCCTCGGCTGCAAGGGGATTTCTCGGTCGCTGCGCTCCCTCGAAATGACGTAGGAGCAGGTGCGTCGCACCTAGCGCCCGGCCATGGCCGCGCGCATGGCCCGCAGATACCGCTCGGCCACCGCTGTGGGATGGTAGCGCTGGCGCGCAAGACGGGCCGCGTTGGCGCCCAATTGCGCGGCGTGCTCGGGATTCGCAAGCAATCGGGCCAGACCCTCCGCCAGGGCGCGGGCGTCTTCGCTGGGAGCCAGATAACCGGTGACGCCCGGATCGATCATGCCCTCCACGCCGCCCACCCTCGTCGCGACCACCGGTCTGCCCACGGCCATGGCCTCGGCGATGACCATGGGCGCGTTCTCCATGCGCGAAGTCAGCAAAAGAACCTGGGCCCGGGTCATGGCCTCCCTGATCCCGGCCTGATCCGTGGGGCCCAGAAAACGAATGGCGTCGCCCAGGGGCGCGGCCTGAGCCCGCACCCTCCGGGTGAATTCAGGATCGACATCGGTGCGACCAACGATGTCGAGGGTGAGCCCGGGGAAATCGGGCAGCAGCAAGGCCGCGGCCTTCACCGCCACATCCACGCCCTTGCGCTTGTTCAGATGCCCCGCCAGCAGCACGCGAAAGGGCTCGGGCGGAGGCGCAGGCTCGAAAAACAGGGGCGAGATGGGATTATCGATGCGGTGGAACTGCGCCCGAGTGCGTTTGCGATAGCGCTGCACCACCATATCCGAGATAGCCACCAGATGCCGGGCCAGTTGGAGGGTGCGGCGCTCCTGCCAGACTTCCCACAGGGTGGCGGCGCGGGTGAAAAGCCCCCGCCGGGCCCAAAATTCGCTGGCGGGAAAACCGTGGATGGTGTGCAGCACAGGCAGCCCCAGCTCCAGCGCCGTCACAGCGTATTCGGGTTGATGCGATGAAACCACGTCGGGCGCCAGCGCCAGCAGCAGGGGGCGCAGCAGGCCGGGCGTGCGCATCATGTTGGGGATGACGCGCGTCTCCCTGGCGGCCAGATTGTGCGCGGTCCACCCCTCCCGCCGAAACGTCCCCACCGGCGCCCCGCGCCGGTTCTGGATGAGGTGAAGCTCGATGTCTTCGCGGCGGGCCAGCTCGTTGCGCAGATTGGCGATGACGCTCTGCACGCCGCCCGCGGGGGGCGCATCGAAGGGGAAATGGCCGAGCATGGCGATGCGAAGGCTCATGGCGTCATCTCCCCGCCAGCACGCGCTGGTAGGCGTCGAGGGTGGCGTCTGTCACCGCGGCCAGACGATAGGGCGCGGCCGATGCGCGGGCGTTCTCGCTCCAGGCGGCTGTCTCCTCTCCGCCCGTCAACAACCGGGCCAGGGCCGCGGCCAGCGCGTCGATGTCATCGGGCGGCGTCAGCAGGCCATTTTCGCCGTGCGAGACCATCCAGGGCACGCCGCCCACCTGGGTGGCGATGACCGGGCAGCCCGCGGCCAGAGCCTCCTCGATGGCCACGGGCGCGGTCTCCTGGCGGGCGGGCAGAACCACGCCCGCGGCCCGGCTGTACTCCTCCAGCAGGGCGTCCCGGTTCAGATTGCCCAGAAAATGCACCCGATGCCCGACGCCCGCCTCCGCGGCAATCCTCCGGCATTCCGCGACATAGTCGGGCATGGAGTCGCTTTCGCCAGCGATGCGCAGGGTCGCCAGCGGAAAATCGGCGGCGATGGCGGCGAAGGCCCGCAGCAGCGCATCAATGCCTTTGCGGGGGATGATGCGGGCGGGCGTAAACAGGCGTCCGGATTCGGCGCGGCGCTGGATCTCGAAGAATGGATCATCCACCGGATTGGGGATATCGAACCATTGCAGATGGGGATGATGGGAGAAAATCTGGCGGATGTAGGGGCTGATGGCGATGACGTAGCGGGCGCGTTGCAGCACGCGGGCTTCCATGCGGGCGTCGTATTGCCAGGCCAGCCTGTCCTTCAGCCCGCGCGGCCGGCTGCGCCTGGCTTCTTCGTGGATGACGCCGTGCATGGTGAGGATGACGGGCCAGAATCCATCCAGGGCTGCGGCCGCGTAGTAACCGGCGCCGTGGGCGTGCACGATGGTGGGACGGAAATCATGCGCCGCATCCACCAGCTTGCGCCGAATGCGGCGATGCCCGCGCGTGCGGGGCAAACGCGGGATGGCCAGCCGGTAGATGGTGATGTCGCCGTCCTGCTCCACCCGCTCCTCTTCGCCGGGGTAGGCCGCGGCCACCGCCACCTGCACGCCAGGACGCCGGGCCAGCGAGCGGGCCAGCGCATGCACCACCGCCATGACGCCGCCGGTGACGCCGCCTCCGGGCTGCGGATAAGGGCCAAAGAGCAAAATGCGCATGGCGTCAACGCACGCTGCGTTCGATGATCTCCAGCAAGAAGGCCAGCAGCAGGCCCACCAGCAGGCTGGCGAGGATGCCGATGAAGACGATCTGCACCGTGTGGCGGGGCGTGGGCGCGTTGGGTTGGCGGGCTGGCGTCACCACTTCCAGATATCCCTGGCTGCCCTGGGCCACTTTCAGCCGGGCCTCGTTGGTTTTGTCCACCAGAAAATCATAAGAGCCCTGGGCCGAATCCAGCTCATTCACCAGCGCCGCGTATTGATCTTGCAGGCCCAAAAGGAACACGATCTGCTGCTCCCGCTCATCCAGAAGGCGGTCGTAGTCTGCGATGGCGGCTTCGTGCCCGGCCGCGATGGCCAATTGCTCCTGCGCCTTCGTCTCCTGCTCTGCGGCCAGCGTCAACAACGCCTCGCGCTTTTTCTGGGCCATCTCGGGGGTGAGGGCGTTGGGGGTGGCTGTGGGCGCGGGCGTGACTGTGGGGGTGAGGGTCGCGGTCGCGGTGACGCCCTGCGTGCCGGTGATGGGCGCTGCGGCCGCGGGCGTAGGCGGCTGGATGGAAACGCGGACGACGCTCAGTTCCCGGGCCTGTTTGCGATTTTCATCCGCCTGCTGCTGAAAACTCGCGGCCAGGGCTTTGGCCCGGGCGGCCTCGGTGCGCAGGCGATCCCGTTCGGCGGTGAGACGACGCTGGAAATCCTGTTCCGCCGCGATTTCGTCGGGCAGACTGCCGACTTCGTGCTCCAACTGGAATTTCTGCAGGGCTTCGCGCGCCGCGGCCAGGGCTTTGCCCTGGGCCTCGACCTGTTCATCCAGGAATTTGAGGGTGGATTGGGCCGGGTTGACGCGTATCGTGCGGAACGCATCGATGGCGTTCTGGGTGTGCACTGTCACCACTTCTTTCGCCAGCTCGGGCGAGGGCATTCTCGCCGAAACGGTGATGAATTCCGACACGTGCTGGGTGTCGATGCGTTTGATCAGCTCCTCGGCCGACATATCCAAGTTGAGATCGGCGATGGTTTTCCAGGCCACCGATGAGGAGCGAATGACGTCGTAGAAGTCATCATGCACCGATTGCAGTTGCTGGGCGGTGGTGAGCACCGGCGTGCGCGAGAAGAGGGGCACGACCAGGGTGTCGTTGGGGATGATCTGCAACCGTTCGTAGGCCACATATTCGGGCTCGCTGACCGCGTTGATGATGAGAATGGCCGCGGTGGTGACCACCGGCAGCAGAATGAAAAGCCACCAGCGTTTGGTGATGATTTTCAGATAGTTGGAGAATGCGCTTTCGGGAGTTTCGTTCATGGCGATGGTTGAGAAGGGGGACAATCGAGATGACCTTGCGTCCTCTGCAAAAAGATTATTTCACCACGGAGACACGGAGAAAAATAATGGTGGTTCACGGAGAAAAATCTCTCCAAACCTGCGTTTTTCCTCCTCCGTGCACTCTACGCCTCCGTGTTGAAGGTTTTTTTCAGCAGAGATGGCTTTGGATGATGGCGGAGAGCGTTTCGACTCGATGCTCCCATGTGTTTTGGCGGGCGACCGCCTGTCGGCGGGCCGCGGCGGCGGGCGCGTCTTCATCCAGGGCCTGTTGGATGGCCCGGATGAACGCGGTCTCATTATCTGCGATGCGCACGACTTCGCGGAAATCCTGCACCGCGGGAATGCCGGTGGCGACGACGGGGCGACCCGTGGCCAGATATTCGTACAGCTTCAGGGGATTGATGTTTTCGGTCCAACGACTGTGGGCGTAGGGCAGCAGGCAGACGTCGCAGGCGTGCATGTACGCGGGCAGGTCGTCCACGGCTTTGCGGCCCAGCAGGTGGATGTTGGGCAGGGCTTGCAAGGGTTTCAGCGCGTCCGGGTCTTTGAACAGGGGCGGGCCCACCAGGATCAGTTGCCAGTCGGGGCGATGGCGGGCGATGGCGGCCAGCAGCGCCAGGTCCAGTTTTTCGTTGATGGCGCCCGCATAGCCGATGCGCGGGCCCGGAATGGCGGCCACATCCGCGGGGAGTCGCCCGGGCGGCGTTGCGAAGTGCTCGTAATCGACGCCGTTGGGGATATGGAAGATGTTTTCGTTGTAGGGGCGTTTGCTTTCCAGCAGGGTGGCCGCGGTGACGAACACCAGATCGGCCCGGCGCATGATGGCCTGCTCCATTTGCTGGATGCTGCGACGGCGGGCATCCGCGTCCTGCTGGTTGGGCAGGGCGTACGCGGCGTATTCATCCACGGCGTGATAGATGACCAGCTTTTCATCCAGATGCCCGATCATCTCCCCCAGATCGTAGCGGAAGACCCAGAGGATGGGATCGGTCATCTTCAGCCGGGCCAGAATGCGGCGCAGGCGTCTTTTGCGCAGGGCGAAGGTGATGTGGGAGAGGGGGGCCTTGCCCGAAATGGGGTAACGATTAGGGCTGCGATACACCCACAGGTTGGGCAGGGGATTGTAGAACGCACTGCGCCCCAGCGTGCGCAATCCATCCGTCCGCATGGTTTGCAGCACCGGACGCAGGTAGGGCGTGGGCTCGACGAAGAGCACCTTGTTGCGCCGGGCCAGCCGGGTCATAATCTGGTGCCGATTGCGCCAGAGATGCTCCCAACTGGGGTCGGGTGAAAAGCAGACGATGTTTTTGCCGGAAAGCATGGTCGGAGGGCGGCGTCAGGTGGTCAGCAACTGATGATAGACGCGGGCGTGTTGAGCGCCGATGGTCGTCCAATCTCGGGCCTCGGCGAAGGCCCGGGCCGCGGCGCCCATGGTCGCCAGATCGGCGTTGCGGGCTTCTTGCAGGATTTCGGCCAGATCGCGCTGGTCGGGATGAAAGAGCAGCCCGCGCTCCTGATCGCCCAGCAGTTCGGGAAACGGCCCGATGGCCGGTGCGATGATGGATTTGCCGAAAGAGAAGGCCAGCAAGGCCGCTCCCGAGGTGGTGGCGTCGCGGTAGGGCAGCACGCAGAGATCCGAGGCGTTGCAATAAAGCTGTATCTCATGGCCCGGAACATAGTGGGGGATGACGCGGATGTTGGGATGTTCGCCCGCGAGGCGTCTGAGATGGCGGGCGTAAGACTCATCGGTGATCTGCCCGGCCAGCAGCAGCGTGGCGTCGGGCAGATCGTTTTCCAAAAAAGCTGTGATGAGCGCGTCCAGGCCCTTGTAGGGTCGCATCTGGCCCAGGCAGAGGTAGACGAAATGCCCGGCCGGGATGTCGAGCCGGGCGCGGGCGGCCTCGCGCCCGAGTTCGTTGGGATAAACGCCGATGTAGTTGCCGTGGGGGATGACGAAGACGTTCTGCTCTCGACCGTACTGCTGTTGCACCTGTTGGGCTGCGGCCCGGTTGTGCACGTGGATGGCGTCAGCGCGGGCGAATATCCACTGGTTGGCCCGGTCGTTCAGGTCGGGGTGCTGGCCTTCGTGATGGTTGATGTTGTGCACGGTGTACACGATCTTGCGGCCATGTCTTTGCAGAAAATCCAGTTGTTTCAGGATGCCATCCAGGTTTTTCTGCGCCCGTTCATGGGGCGTGGGCCCGTATGCGTACTGGATTTCGAGCCAGTGCAGGTGGAGGATGCGCCAGCGGGGGTCCAGCAGAATGCGCCGCCAGGTGAGCGCGGGGCGTTGCAGCGTGGCGATGGCGGGGTCGGCGCGATGCACGCCACGCGCCAGCAGATCGACGTAGGGGTTGAGCCGGACGCGGGAGATGTAGAGGGCGTGCATGGCTTAGGATCGGGCCGCCAGGCCGCGCGTGGGGCCGAATCGACGCATGACGCCGAGGGCGAGCTGGCGGAACAGGTCATCGCCCCACCACATGAGGCCCGCATACAACGCGGCCATGACGATGCTGGCGATGAGGAAGGGGAAGAGGCGATGAATGGCGGGGATGTAGTCCAGCAGCAGCCACGCCGCGGCGGCGCTGAAGATGGCCGCCAGCATGGCGGGGCTCAGCACTCTGGCGTAGGTGACATAGCTGCCGCCGATGAGGCGTTTGGTCATCCAGGCGGCGATGCCAAAATCGACCACGGCCACCGCGGCGCTGAGGATGCTGACGCCCACGATGCCTTTCCAGAGGATGGCCGGGTAGAGCAATGCGGCCATGGTGATCAATCGCCACAGGGCCAGGGCGCTGATCCACTGGGGCTTGCCCATGGCCCGCAGGATCGGGCCCATGTTCGCGGCGATGGAACGCATGAAGCCGTAGATGGTCAGCCATTGCATGGCGATGATGGCGTCGTCCCAGCGGCCCAGGTAGTAGTTGTGCACGAAGTTCGGGCCCAGGACGATGGTCGCCACCGAGAGGGGCGCGGCCACCAAGCCCACCGCGTGGATGGTCTGGAAGAAGATGTTGCGCACGCGGTCTTGTTCCCGCTGGATTTTGCTGAAGGCCGGGAACATGACGTTGCTGATGAGTTTGGTGATGTGGGTGGCGGGGAGATTGCTGAGGCGATAGGCCAGGGTGTAAAACCCCAGCGAAGCTGCGCCCAGCACCCGCCCGATCATGGCGTCATCAATGTTGGTGATGCCGAAGATCAGCAGGCGGCTGCTGACGACGTGCTTGCCATAATCGAACATCTCGCGCCAGATGCGCCGGTCGAAGCGCAGACGGGGCCGCCACGCGGTGAAAAACCACACCAGGCTGTTGCGCAGGATGCTATCGGTGAGATAACCGCCCACCAGCGCCCAAACGCCAAAGCCGGTGAGGGCCATGGTGATGGCGACGATGCTGTTGCCCGCGCCGGCGATGATCTCGGGGATGGCCTTGTTGCGAAAATCGAGGTTTTTCGCCATCAGAGTGTAGGGGACTTGTCCGATGGCGTTGATGAGCATGGTCAGGGCCAGCACCCGCAGGATGGCGGCAAGGCCTTCGGCGTCGCTGAAGAATCGCTCGATCCAGGGCGCGGCGGTGAAGACGATGGCGTAGATGACGACGCTGGCGATGGCCAGGGCGATGTACGCCACGTCCTCGGCTACGCCGTCATCATCTTGTTGCCGATACACCAGGGCCGCGGTGATGCCCAGATCGCGCAGGAAGTCGAAGGCGTTGATGGCCAGCCAGGCCAGTCCCACCAGCCCGAAGTCGTCGGGCTCCAGCACCCTTGCCAGCACCAGGGTGATGGTGATGAAGGCCAGCACCTTGACGATGGCGGTGGAAAGTCCCACCCAGGCCGCGCTGGCGGTGACCTGCTTGCGAAAGGTCATGGGGTTTTCTTCCTGCCGATGACGATGAGGTCTCGGGCCAGCAGCGTGGGCCAGCGATGCGCCAGTTTTTCATACCAGGGACAAACCCAGGGATGCCGTATCCAGGCGGGATACAAGTCTCGCACCCAGGTGGAGGGCGAGCCGTCCACGCGCTCGATGAGAATGTCTCGATCTCCCAGCCACTGCCGTATCTCGTTGAGGGTGAAGAAGCGGAGATGGGTGAAATCGGTGGGGCTGGCGGGGATGTAGGGGAATTTTCCCCGCAGCAACAGCCAGCGATGCCGCCAATGGCCGATGTTGGGCAGGCAGAGGATGAATAGGCCGCCCGGCTTGAGGATGCGGGCCAGTTCGTCGAAGGAGCGGGCGGGATCGAAGTGGTGTTCGATGGCGGAATCGGAGACGACGACATCGAAGCTGGCGTCGGGCCAGGGGATGTCTTGCTCGGCGATGTAAAGCTGGCTGGCGTTCAATCCTTTGGCCCGCGCGCGGCGGGTGGCCTCGTGGGTGAGATCGGTCATCACCACGTCGGCCTTGCGCTCTTTCACCATGCGCTCCGCCAACATGCCCGGCCCGCCATCCAGTTGAAAGACGCGCTGCCCCGGCTGCACATAGGGCAGCATCAGATCCAGACGGCTTTGATCGACCGTGTCATCTTTTCCGGCCCAATAGGCTTCGTACCAGGCGACTAAATCCATGTTATCGGTGAATGATGGGGAGATAGAGGCGCGGATCGTGACCGAAATCGAAGGTCCTGTCTTCGCCATTGGAGATGGTGAAAATGACATTGCCCGTGGGGCGGGCGGGGCCATAGCCCGAAGGCGGCGATTCGAGCAGCAGATAGGAGCCGGAGGTCAGTTGCGTAAAGTGATATGCGCCATCGACGCCGGTGGTTTGCTGGGCCAGAGTGACGCCGTTCTGCTGCAAGGTCAGCGATGCGCCCGCCAGCAAAGGCTCGCCCGCGTCGTACTGGCGGTTGCGGTTGGAATCTTCGTAGACCACGCCACTGACGCTGCCCGTGGTGGGCGTGGGCGTGGGGGGGATGGGCTGGTAGATGATCTTGAGCTTGGGACGCAGATTTTGATCCCAATGCTCGGAGGCGCGTAGGGTGCGGGCGCCATTGTAGCCGGCCTGGGCCACGTTCAACAGCAAGCCGTGGTTGTCCGCGGGATTCGCCGCCCACGCCCGCACGCTATCCAGGATGCTGACGCCGACAAAGCCGGGCGAGGCGCCGTTGAGCGTCAGGCTGGCCACGGGCGTCGCGTCGAAATCGCCGCCGGGATGCGTCCAGGCTTCGCCTGCGGCCGCCTGGTTGTATGTTACCTGGCCCTCCTGCCAATCTCGGGTGAGCGGGAGGAGCTCGACGGTCATGTCGGGGCCGTTGGCGTCGTCGTAGAGATACAGATCCGCGGAGGTGATGCGGATGTCATCGGGCAGGAGGCCATCGAGATCGAAACGCAGCAGGCCGCGCTGCACGTTGTTCGGGCGCAAACTGATGAGGTTGCTGCCGCCGTAATTGACGTCGGGAGACCATTGGTTGATCCAGGAATCCTGTACGCCATTGTAGCCATCCTTGCCCCGCTGCAGGATCATTTCCACGGGCATGTTGCCGCGATTGGGGAAGATCTCCAGTTGAGTGTAACCTTTGGGGACATCGACCGCCAGGCGGCCATCCAGGGGCGTCACAGCCTGGATGCTGGAGCCCAGCGAGTCATTCGTCTGAGAGATGACATAGCTCACGCGATGATCGAATCCTATATCGGCCAGCGCGAAACCCAGGTCCACGGCGCTGCTGTCATCCACGGTGGCGAGGATGCGCTCGTTGGCTGCGTCCACGTCTACATCCACCTGAGTGAATGTGCGCCACGTGCTTTTGTGGGCGTTGATATCCAGCCAATAGTAGGATTTCGATTCGTCGGTGCGGATGCGCAGGCTGGCGGGGTTGGGATTCAGCGTGTAATCCTTCATAAAATTCACCGCCCAAACGCCCCCCACCGGCGGGGTTTGCGAGGGGAGATGCCCGCCTTCGTACCAGCGCAATTCGGCCCGAACAGGATCGTAGGATTCGATGGCGTCGTAGAAATCCTGGGCGTGATGCGGGGGCACCACGGTGTCGGAGACGCCATGCACCACCGCGATGGGTGTGTTTTTCAGGTTGGAGGCCATCTCTTTGGGGCTGCGCCGGTCGTATTCGAAGGGGATTTCGGAGGGCGTGCCGCCGGTTTCGGTGATGATTTGCGACTGGCGGTAGGGGCCGACTTCGTAGTACCAGTCTCGCAGGTCGGTGATGGCCATGTGGGTGACTGCGGCGGCGAACACATCGGGATATTTGACGGCCATCTCCCCCGCCATCATGCCCCCCATGCTGAAGCCGCCCACATAAATCCGCTCGGGATCGACCTGGTAGTGGGTTTTCATGTAGTCGACCAGTTTGATGGCGTCGTGCTGGCTGCGTAATGAGGCCAATGGTTGTCCGCCCGGGCCCAGCGCGTTCTTGCCGCGCTGCTGGGGCGAGGCCACGATCCAGCCCTGATCCAGCGCAGCGGGGGTGTAGTCGGTGAAGTAAGGATCGATGGGCGCGCCGCGCCAGCCGTGAAAGAGCACCAGCAGCGGGCTGTTGGGACTCCATCCGTAGGGCAGCAGCAGTTCGGCTTCGACGTTCTGGCCGGTTTCGCCGGGGAAGACGATGCTCTCGAAGCGTCCGCCTTTGATGTCGTGGCCGCGCACGCGAATGGCGATGTAGTCAGCGCCCCACACGTCGGTGGTTCCCTCGGCCGAAAGACGCACGATGTTGACGCCGGGATGAATGGGAACGGTGGTCAGGTCCAGCGGAAATTCCTCTATGGACGGGCGGGGCGAATCGCATGTGGGATAGTTGTTGGCCGAGGGGGCGTAGCCCGTATCCACGCCATTGATGATGATGGGATGACGAACGCCATCGCGCACGTTGCCCGCCCGCAAGAAAAGGGTCGCTTCTTCGATGACGCCGGTGTAGGGGATGGTGATGGCGATGTCGGCGGTTTTGTAGCTGTTGTAGACAGGATTGACCTCTGAATCTTTCCATGTCAGATAGAAACAGTGGGTTTCTTCATAAGAAAGCACCTCGACGAGATCATCTTTGGTGGATGAAGTCGCGGTAGTGGGCCTGACAACGAAGGTGAGGAAAGCGCCGAGCAACAGCAAAAGCGCCGCACTCGCGAGGATGACGAGACGAAGGGCGAGATGATTGCGGATGATGGCGGGAGATTTGGGAGCGCTCATTTTCATTGGGAAGCTCGAGGCTGATGTTTGGGGAAGACATTGGCCGAGTAATGATTGTTCGTAACTACTAAAGGTGCAGCCACCACTTTTTGCCACGAAGACACGAAGAAAGGCGAAGGCGCGAAGTATTTTTCTTTATTTTCCTTCGTGTCTTCGAAAAACTTCGAGCATTCGTGGCTTTTGGCGACTAAAGTCAAGTACGTTAGCAGTTACGAATGTTCACAGATTAAATCGGTCATAGTGGCGTTTATTACGTCCGCCCGGCGATGAAGTCACCAGACTACAGGTGCGACGCACTTGGAACAGGCGTTGGCCCAAGGCGCCACTTGGGCGGATCCAGAACATGCGGAGATGCGACCATGAACTGCGGTAAGTGCGTCGCACCTTGAACCAGCCCCGCAGGGGCGCTGTTTCTAGCCGGGGGACTTTATCCCCCGGCGCTGGCGGCGGGCGCGAGGCGCCCCGGGCCTATGACCGGGTTATTTTGTCAATGTTCATCAGTCGGTGAGGGCAACTGTTAAGGTCGTTTTCGCTTCAATTAACCTGACAGGTTCCTTTGGCCACGATTCAGAGCCTTGCATACTTCGTTGCTGGCTGAAAACTGCACATCCTGCCGCCAAGGTTACGAGAACCTGTCAGGTTTGAGTGAAGGAAGCCAACCAACTGGCATACGTTAGCAGTTACCGGTGAGGGCAAAAAGGGATTCTTGTGGATTTCAGGGGATGAGATGCCGGCCGGATTGCGAATCCGCCCTGAGCGCTCTCTGCATCCAGCCGGATTCGAAATCCGGCGGGTTGAACGGGAAAAGTGCGCCGGCTCACACATCCGGCGCGGCGCATTAACATAGCAAACCATACAATCGTTTCGGCCTTCGTGTACCAGGCGTTTTCTCGCCGTGGCCGCCAGTATCATTACAAAGACCCATCATTATACTCGCCCGATTGGCGGTGACACAAAAAACAATGGGCAAAGCGCCATCGAGGATGGTCGAGACGCTTTGCCCAGGGCTGACGAGAGAATGCTCGGGGTCATTGCGCAGATCGGGTCAGCAATGGCAGATAGAGTTTTTTGAAGGCGTCGTAGTTGCCGAAAGCGATTTCGACCGTCGTGTCTGCATCAATGATGACGGTGTATTCGAGGGGGGTGCTGGCCGCCATCCCCACGGCCGGCTGTTCGCGGATGAGGTAGTTGCCAGGCGCTTCGAGGTCGAAACGGGCGTAGCCGTCGCCGCCGGTGAGCTTGCGGAGAAGTTCTGTTTGCCCCGCTGAGTCGAGGATGATCACGGTCGCTCCCGCCAGCGGCGGTTCGTCGGCGTCCTTTCGGCCATCTTTATCGAGGTCGTTCCACACGAAGGCGTTGAGCCGGCCGGTGGGCGGCGGCGGGGCGAGACCGAAGTTGTGTTCGATTTCGTCAACGCCCGGGTTCAGAATGACATCCGCGGGCGTGGTGGCGCGCCAGCCGTCGGGGACGGTGATGATCAGATGGTAGGTTTGGGCGGGCAGGTTGCTGAATTGGTAGTTGCCGTTGGCGTCGGCGTGGGTCTCTGCCACCACCTGGCCCAGCGAGTCCTCTAATCTCAGGGCTGCATCGGCCACGCCTGGTTCGCCAGAGTCGATGACGCCGTTGGCGTTGTCGTCTTCGAAGACGACGCCGTAGATGCGCCCGCCGCCGGGCGTGGGCGTCGGCGTGGGCGTGGGGGTGGCCACGCGCCTGGCAGGAAAGTCTTGGTGCGTCACCGATTGACCTTGCTCCAACACGACATAGCGGCTGGCGATCATCGTCTCCCATCCGGCGGGCGGCGAGACGATGATGATGTAGGTTTCGGGCGAGACGTGGTTGAACGAGTAGAAGCCATCGTTGGCGCTGACCGTCTGGGCCAGCGGCTCGGTGAAATTGTCAGACAAATACAGGCTGACCAAGGCTCCGGGAAGGCCCGGTTCGTCCGGGTCTTTGGTGTAATCGTCGTTTTTGTTCTCGAAAACGTAGCCGGAGATGCTATTGCCGCCGGGAGCGGGAGTGGTGGTGGGCGTCAGGGTGGGGGTGGTGGTGGGCGGAATGGTGGGAGGCGCGGAGGTTGGCGTCGCCTGGGGCGCGTCATTCAGTCTCTGCACATCGACATGATGGATGTATTCGTCGCCATCCGGCGTTTCCGCTTCGTTGCGGCTGTCGATGTAAAAATCATTGCCGCCGGGCAAACGGTTGCCGAAGTAGCCATCCTCGATGTAAAAGACGGCCACCTTCCAGTGATTGGTGTTGTGTTTTTGGACGTACGCCGGCCTGGGCTCGGGCAGCACGCCCGAATGAGGCAGGCCGTCGTATCCCGCCAGGCCGTTGGCCACATTCCAATCCTGCAGAGCGTAAAGCCGGGCCGCTTTCTCTCCCGTGGTCGAATCGTACATCAACCGCCAGCGATCGTTGCCATGATCCAGATAGGTGACGGTGATGCGGATTTTGTGCGGGGCGTTGATGTTGGCCGGAGCCGAGATGTAACGATCATCGGCATTGAAGAAGAAGCCGTAGTTGCCCGACGCCTGATCGCTGCGACGCGCGGTCCAGCCGGGATCGGCTTCGATCTGGACTTCGACTGCATTTTGTTTGACGGATGCAGCGTGATAAAGTCCGGCGCTGTTGAGAATCGCGCTGTATGGGTGCTCGTTGTAATGCGCGGGCTGGCCGGAGACGCGATCCCATCCAATGCGATGGTCGCTGGCCTGGTATCGGGGGTCGTCGGTGATGGGAATGGTGACGCCGTGGGGCGCGTCGTGATCCTGAAGCAGGAAGTATTCATAATTTCCCACCGAGGGCCAGAAGTTGGCGGTGAACGCATCGGCGACATAGGGCAGATAGACGGGGTCTCGGTGCTCTCGCATTCGCGACCAGATGCTGGGCGGCGGCGTTTGTCCGGCGTTGAAGCCCTTGCCGATGAACCGGCTGGCCCATTGGGTGATGGTGTGGTTGACGGGCGTGTCTTGCTGATTCCAGAAGGAGGAGAGACGCAGGAAGTCGGGTTTCAGATCAAGCGCTCGGGCCATGGTCCAGTAGTATTCGTTTTCCGAAGCCATCATAAAACCATAGCTTTCGAGTCCGATGGGGACGTTATCGCCGAAAAGTCGCACCTGATCATAAAGCCCGATGAAATTCCCCGCCTGCCCGGCCTCGGTCAGATCGAAATCGGAGGTGATGTTGTTGACGGAGACGCCCACTCCCTTGCTGTTGGCGTATTGGGCGATGTCGCGGCGCTCCCATGTGTAGACGTAGAAGGGGGCGTTTTGCGTCAGCAAGGGAATTTGGGGTTTGGCGGCTCCGGCTGCGAAGGCGTCGTGGTGATAATCGATGAGGTCTTTGACGAAGTCAACCCAGTCATTCACCGAGATGACCCGAAGGAGGGATTCGTCATCGGAATTGTTGACGGGGATGTTCTCGCCATCCTTGCCAGCGCCGATGGCCACCCAGGCCACGCGATCGCGATGGGGGCTGTTGAGAAGATGGTCGGCCAGGGCCTCGATGAATAGCCGGTATTGCTGCTTGTAATAAGGATCGGTGTATTTGGGCAGCAGCCACGGGTCTTTGACGCCGTCGCCGTTGCAGTCGCGCGTGTCGGGGTCATCTGCGATGACGACAGGATCATCACCCGTGTCGGCGTCGCCATCAGAACTTTCATCCACGCCGTTCGGGCCCCAGCGCACGAAATAGGGCGTTTGGGCGTAGCCCTGGTTGAATTCCCCCGTGCAGGGATAGTATTGGGCGGTGCGTCCGTTGTAGGTGGTGATGGCGATGCCCACCGATTGATAACCGGCGTTGATGGCCGCCGTGATATAGCTATCGATTTTATCGAACCGGTAGATGGGGTCGCCGTGCGCATCGATGCCCGGATTCAGGCTTTCCCAACTCCAGAACAGGAAGGAGCCTACGGCGTTGTAGTCGGCCGCGGGCAGCATGTTCCATTGTCCGTTGGCGATGTAAAAGCCGGTGGGGACGGATGCTGGCGCCAGATCGACGGACGCGGGCGGGGCGGGCGCAGAAAAGGCGCGATCCGCCAAAGGCGTGATCAATCCCGCAATAAGGAAAATCAAACTCAGCGATAAAATCAGAAATCTTTTGGTCATAGTTGGATTGGCACTGGATTTTTGGGAATGAGATGGCTGGCTGCGCAGACAGCGAGGATAACAGCGTTGTGATATGGTTTGCAGAACGACGCCTGAAATGGCTTGCAAAGTTGGACGGGGGCTCGCCGAAACAGTCTCCCCTGGTGTTCGTTCGGCCACCTCTGCTCCGGGATGAGCCCCCGCCTACTGAAGATAGTGTAACATTCGGGGATGAAATGGAGATGAATAAGGCGTTTTTTTTTGGTGAAAGTTTTGTAATATCGAAGAAACTGACATTTCCGACGGCCCGATGTCAGTTTTACGGGGATTTTATGACAGGATTTTGGAGAAAAAACATCTATACTATAGGCGAACATCATTTTAACTGAAAACTTGATGATGTTCATCAATCTCAACAAGGTGTGTGGCGCTTCTTCACCGAATGTCTTATCGATGGCGAAAAGGAGTGGTATAGCGCCGACGTTGGCGAGAGCGTTGGCGCTACGGGCGGGCGAGGCACGAGGGGCGTCTCGCCCGCCGAGGGGGCCCTTCCGGGGTGGCGAGAACCCGGAGGGGCTTTTTTGTTTGTAACTATACGGGCCACGGCGAGAAAACGCCTGGCGAAACAGTGCTGGCCATTTATGCCAACTCTCATCATGCGTAAAACCCTTCGGCTATGCTCAGGGCAGACTGTCAAACGCCAGGTGGTGGTTGGCAGGGCAGCGTCATGCAATGAGCCATGGCATCGTTGCAGCAGGATAACGTTTGATGTTTGACGTTTACGGCCTTGGCATAGTCGCTGTTGGCGGATATTGACTGAAAGGTCTGACATAGGAGCTGTTTTGTTTTTGAGTTTCTTTTTCGTCCGAAGGAATGCATGCAGCCTGGGAATAAATCGATCGTTCACCCCTCTCAGCCTGAATCCGCACCTTTCCTGGCAGCGCGCCCGATACTCGGGAGTAGTTGGACAATGTCAAATTCCCTCCAAACACGTCCAGCAATTTCAAATTTGGCCTGGTGACAAGCCCCCCTCCCGGCCTCCCCCCGCTTCGGCTGACGCCTTGCAGGGGGAGGAGCCTGCTGGATTGGAAATCTGTCGGGCAGATGGTCATCTCCCTCCCCCGAACACGAGCGCAGCGAGTATCGGGGGAGGGTCGGGGTGGGGGCAAAAAGGAGGCCGG
>JALWDV010000116.1 GCA_027036755.1 Anaerolineae bacterium | reverse complement strand
TGTTTGTATAGTGGTCTGTATAGCGGCTGTCATGGTGGCCTCCTTGCGAGTGAATTGATCCTTTTCTTGCAATGATGCCCTATTCAGCCGCTTTTGTCACGCCGCCAGTTAGCGGAAACTAGAGAAGATCGTTTTGAATGAGAATGAACTATGCCATAAGATGCCAATAAAGCGGGGTGAAAGCATGTCGTTGATCAGAGCAGAATGAAAAACCGCCCAACAAACCCCGCCTTCGGTGACTATAATGTCGCTATTATCTGGTAAAATGTCCTCATGCCTGACCTGACCTTTGAAACTGGCCCGGGCGCAACGAAAAACGCCCGCATCCGCTTTGGCTGCTCGGTCATCATCCCCGACGAACAGGGCCGCATCCTGCTGCAAAAGCGCACCGATGGCGATTTCTGGAGCCTGCCCGCGGGCGGCATGGAGCCGGGCGAGACCCCCACCCAGGCCGCCATCCGCGAAGCGCGGGAGGAAACGGGCCTAGAGGTGGAGCTGGTGCGCTTCTTGGGCCTGTACTCTGATCCCGAACTCTGCACCGTGTACCCCGACGGCAACCGCATGCAACTGGTGGGGGCCAGCTTTTTGGCCCGCATCATCGGCGGCGAGATGATCGACAGCAACGAAGAGACCGCGGAGCTGCGCTGGTTCGCGCCCGACGCCCTGCCCCACAACATGACGCCCCTTTCCCAAATCCGCCTGCGCAGCTACCTGAACGGCGACCACTGCCACGTGGATTGAGAACCATATCTCACGCAAAGCCGCCAAGGTGCAAAGGGAAAAGAAGCAAAAAATCCCTGGCGATTTTTGCACCTTGGCGTAAGATTTTCATTCGTATCGCAAGCCGCCGCACACGGCGACTGCTATGGCCAATCTTCGCCAGTCACTTTCTTCAGCGCCTGGCGGATAACTTGATCATCCAAGCGAAAACCTTGATCTCGCAACGCCTTCAGCAAGGGGGCGGCTTCAGGAAAAAGCTGCGCTTTCCAGGCTTTCAGGATAACGCCCAATGTCCCAATCATTGGAATATCGAGCGCTCGGGCGCAACGCCGAGCAGCGCCATCATCGATAACAGCCTTCCAGTCCCTCTGCTCAAAAGCGTAGCTCAAAACTGCGGTTTCGCCACTTCCCAAATCCCAGGCCTGAATGATAGGATTGACGGCGACCTTGATGGCTGGCAACGGAGACGATGCCAGGAAACGCCGGGCCGGGTCGTCTGTAGGCCCGGCATTGATTTCATCTACAACTGCTTGCGGCGCGACAATCTCATCAGCCAGGGCAAGCAATATATCCTGCTGGTCTATTTTTGCCAAAGCAATGATCGGCGAAGCATTGACGACCCAACGTTCAGACATCTTCGACTTCTCTAACGAGCTCTTCAGCGCTCACCTGGAAAGGCGTTACGCCAAATCGTTCCAGCGCCGCCAAAAATTCTGAGCGCGAAACGCCCGCGATTTCTGCCGCTTTGGATTGCGATATCTGTTCCATCTCATACCATTTGACAGCGGCCGCCAATCGCATTTCATGCAGGAATTGTTCGGGCTCTTGTCGAAAAGCCGAAAAGACATCCTGCGGAAGTTCGAGCATCAATTCGACGGTTTTCATAAACTTATTCTACCACGCGTCCAACCAGATTTACAATCAGACCAATTTTGCGCCAACCGAACCCGCCTTCCTGAAATCCGCAATCCGAAATCCGAATTTCGAAATTCCAAATTCCAAATCTTACCACCATGCCCAAACTCACGCCCGAAGAAGTCCAACACATCGCTGAGCTGGCCAAGCTGGATCTCAGCGAAGATGAGACCGAACGCTACGCCTCCGATCTCTCCGCCATCCTCGATTACGCCCAGCAATTGCAGGACGTGGACACCGACCACATCCCCCCTACCGCGTCGGTGCTGCCCCTGCGCAACGTGATGCGCCCGGACGAGGCCCGCCCGGGCCTGGAGCCCGAGGACGCCCTGGCCAACGCACCCGAAAGCGACAAAGGCTATTTCAAAGTCCACGCCGTGCTGGAGGGCAGTCAATGAGCCACCTACCCCAGACCATCCACGAGGCCCGGCGGCTCTTGCGCTCGGGCGCAATGACCTCGGTCGAGCTCACCGAGGCCTATCTGGAGCGCATCGCCCAGATGGAGTCCGACATCCACGCTTATCTGCACGTGGCCGAAGCCCAGGCCCTGGCTCAGGCCCGGTTGGCGGACGAACGCATGGCCGCGGGCCAGGATACGCCGCTGCTGGGCGTGCCGCTGGGCGTCAAGGACATCATCAACGTGCAGGGTATGCCCGCCACGGCCGGCTCCCGCATTCTGGAAGGCTTCATGCCGCCCTACGAGGCCACGGTCATTCGCAAGCTGCGAGAGCAGGGCGCGGTGTTCCTGGGCAAACTCAACACCGACGAGTTCGCCATGGGCTGGAGCACCGAAAACTCGGCCTATGGCGTCACCCACAATCCCTGGGCATTGGATCGGGTGCCCGGCGGCAGCAGCGGCGGTCCGGCCGCAGCCGTGGCCGCGGGCGAGGCCGTGGCCGCATTGGGCACGGATACCGGCGGCAGCGTGCGCCAGCCCGCGTCTTGGACGAACACCGTGGGCCTGCGCCCCACCTACGGTCGCGTCTCCCGCTACGGCGTCATCGCCTTCGCCTCCTCGTTGGATCAGGTGGGCCCGATGACCCGGGACGTGCGCGATAGCGCCCTCCTGCTGGAAGCCATCGCCGGGCATGATCCCAAAGACAGCACCACCTTCCCCGATGCCGTTCCCCACTACGCTGACATGCTCGATGGCGGCGTCAGGGGGATGCGCTTTGGCCTGCCGCGGGAATACTTCACCGAGGGGATGCACCCGGGCGTGGAAAAGGCCACCCGCGAGGCCGTGGCCCGGCTGCGCGATCTGGGAGCCATCGTCGAGGAAGTCTCCCTGCCCCACACCGATTACGGCATGCCCGTGTACTACCTCATCGCCACGGCCGAGGCCAGCGCCAATCTCTCCCGCTACGATGGCGTGCGCTACGGATACAGCGCCCAGGCGCCCGACTTGCAGGAAAACTACAAGCGCACCCGGGGGCGGGGCTTCGGGCCCGAGGTCAAGCGCCGCATCCTGCTGGGAACTTATGCCCTCTCTGCCGGCTACTACGACGCCTACTACCTGAAAGCGCAGAAAGTGCGCACCCTGATCCGGGCTGATTTCGACGCGGTTTTCGAGCAGTATGACGCGCTCGTGGCGCCGGTGGCTCCCATCCCGCCCTACCGCATCGGCGAAGCCCCCACCGACCCCGTCGCCCTCTATCTGCTGGATGTGCTCACCCTGCCCTCGGCCCTGGCGGGCGTGCCCGCGTTGGCCCTGCCCGCGGGCTTCGTGGAGGAAGATGGCGCGAAGTTGCCGGTGGGCGTGCAGTTCATCGGGCGTCCTTTGGATGAAGCCACCCTCTTCCGCATTGGCCGGGCCTTTGAAATGCACGGAGAATGATTGCTTTGTGACAAATCCGCAATCCAATTGCAGATTTGCCGCAAATGTGTTAATCTTGTCCGCGGAGGATTCATCAGTCATGATCGAACGCACGCTGGCAAAGAAGCTGATCGCCCTGGCGCAGAAATTCCCGGTCGTCACCCTCACTGGCCCGCGCCAATCGGGCAAAACAACATTGGTGAAGGCGCTCTTCCCGGAGCTCCCTTACGTTTCGTTGGAAGAGCCCGATCTGCGCCAATTCGCGTACACTGATCCCCGCGGCTTTTTATCCAATTTCAAACAGGGCGCGGTGCTGGATGAGGTGCAACGCACGCCCGATCTGCTTTCCTACATCCAAACCATCGTCGATAATGATCCCGAGGTCCACTTCATTCTGACAGGCTCTTCTAACCTCCTGCTCATGGAGAAAATCGGCCAGACGCTGGCGGGAAGAAGCGCTGTGTTGCATCTGCTGCCCCTATCGTTGCAGGAACTCAGGGACAGCGGCCATGTTTTCGAACGCTATGAGCAGGCCATCTTCACCGGACAATATCCCCGAATTTATGATAAGGAGATAGATCCAACCGATTTTTATCCCTCCTACATCCAGACTTATGTGGAGAGGGATGTGCGTTTGCTCAAAAATATCACAGACGTCAACGCCTTCATTCGCTTCACCCAATTGTGCGCCGGGCGGGTGGGGCAGTTGCTCAACTATGCCAGCCTGGCGAATGACGCCGGCGTCAGCCCCAATACGGCCAAGGCCTGGCTTTCGGTTCTGGAGGCCTCTTACATCCTCTATCGGCTTCAGCCTTACTACAAGAACTTCAACAAACGCCTGGTCAAATCTCCCAAACTTTATTTTTACGATACCGGTCTGGCCTGCTCACTGCTGGGCATTCGCTCGTCCCAACAACTTGATTTGCACTTCCTCAAAGGAGGGCTGTTCGAGAATTTCGTCATCAACGAATTCATCAAACGCTTCCGCAATCAGGGGCGGCGAGATGTTCCCTATTTCTGGCGCGAGCGCAATGGCAGAGAGATCGATTGCTTGTTGGCAGATGCTGAAACGCTGATTCCTATCGAGATCAAAGCGGGCAAGACAGCAGCGAATAGCTATTTCAACAACATCCGGGCGTGGCGCACGTTCACGGGCGTAGAAGAAGGCTACGTTGTCTATGGCGGCGACATCTCTTTGCAAACCAGCAATGGCCAGCTCATCAGTTGGAAGGACCTGGATCGCATTCATGTCTGAGCCGACGCCCGTGCGAGTCGAGGCCTACGCCGGAGCCAGCTATCCCCAACGCCCCACCGCCGTCTGGATCGACGCCCGTCGCCTGGAGGTGCAGAACGTCATCCGTCAGTGGCGCACGCCCGACGCCCTGCACTTTCTGGTCGATATCGAAGACATCCATCGCACAGAACTGATCTATCGCAACGAAAATTGGTTCATTTCATTTTGAAAAATCTACATTCGTAACTGCCAAGGCGGGCCTGCTGAGCCAACGTTCAAAACGGCGTTGGTCAGTTTTGCAGCCTTGGCCGCTGGACTTGGCTCCACTTTATAACCCTTCACGAAGGTTGGTTTTGGGTGCGTCCCATTTCGGTTGGAAGCGTTTGCCACGTCCGCCCGGCGATGAAGTCGCCGGGCTACAAAACAGCGCCGGATAAATCCGGCTAGCCCCGCAGGGGCGCTGTTTCTAGCCGGGGGAC
>JALWDV010000115.1 GCA_027036755.1 Anaerolineae bacterium | reverse complement strand
GGCGGCGTGGTGGTCTTGAACAGGTGATTTTCGATGTAATCCAGCGCGGCCTGGCCCGGATCCTGGCCGGGGAAGGGATTGCGGTAGGGGTTGGGATAGAACGCGTGGGAGACCCCCGGCACCAGGGGCGCGAATCCGTTGCGCTGGACGGCCTTGGACGCGGTGAGGGAGAGCGCGCCAAAAGTGCGGCCATGGAACGCCTTGTAAAATGCGATGTAGCGCGGGCGTTTGGTGCGCCATCGGGCCAGTTTGAGGGCCGCCTCCACGGCTTCGGCCCCAGAGTTGCCAAAGAAAACTTTGGTCGGGCCGGAGATAGGAACGATCTTGTTCAGCCGCTCGGCCAGCTCGATCTGCTGAGCGTAGTAAAAATCGGTGCCCGACATGTGCAGGAACGCGTCCACCTGTTTTTTGATGGCCTCCACCACATGGGGATGGCTGTGCCCCGTGTTCGTCACCGCGATGCCCGTGCCAAAATCGATGTACCGCTTCCCATCCACATCCCACACTTCCGAGCCTCGTCCTTTGGCCATCACAAAGGGATAGCTGCGAGTGTACGACGGCGAAATGTTCGCAGCATCGCGAGCGATGAGTTCCTGCGCAAGGGATTTCTGCTTTGCCATGAAATAAGTCCTCCTTGACTTGATTCTGGCGACGGCCTTGCCAAAAAGCCGTCAGGGGAAAGAATCTATTTTGATGTGATGTATTTTCAGTCCTGGCCCAAGAGCCCGGATAATCACCATTTTACTCTTTTCCTGCAGAGAGAGCGAAACGGCGAGTTCTCCGCCCGCACTGCTGGCGATTTCCCCACCCTCCGCGTCCTCCAACCGCCAGGCGGCCTGGCTGCCTGCCGCAGGCGTGATGGTCAGAACGTAGTCGCCCGGTTGGGGAACGTGCACGACGAAGAAGGCGGTCTCGTTCACCGCACGGGCCGGGCCCGGCTGCAACGCCCCGAAATCCCAGCCGATCTCCACAAAGGGCCGGGGAATCTCGGGCGGCGGCGGAGTCTCGTACACGGTGAGCCGGTCGTCCTCGTACACTGGCTGCGCATGGCCGAAGATGTCGCGGATCAGCGCCTCGTTGTAATCCCGAGTCGGGCTTGGCGGCATCTTGTAGCGGTCGAGGATGACCCAGCGGATGTCCAAAAACCCGAACAGGGTCGGAGCCCAGGCCGCGGGGTCATCCACCCGGTTGATGTCCTCGGCCAGATGACGGAAGCGATTGATGACGGGCACGCGTCCGGGCAGGGTGCGGGGATCGGTGCGGGAGATGTAGCCCGCGGTGAGGGGCTTGCCGTGCACCGTCTGATAAAGCAGATAGCCGGGGCGATCCCAATCCATGGGCAGATTCATCACCCCGCGGCCGTCATCTTCCGCGGCCAGGGTGCGGTAGAAGTCGGGCGTGTCGGGCGGACTGATGGGGTAGGGAACGGGCGCAAAATCGATGAGGACGAGCGCTATCAGGCCCGCGGCCAGGGGCAGCGCCCGCCCCCGCGACGTCACTCGCTCCATCACCGCATACAGGCCCCCGCCCGCGAGCACGCCCAGGCTGAGCATCACCAGCAGGTCGTAGCGGGCCACGGTGCGGGCGATGTCCACGAAGGGCAGCTTGAGGATGAGGGCGTAGGGCAGGGGGATGGCGGTGACGCGTCCGGCGATGTGCAGCATCGGGCCCAGCGCGAAGATGACGAAAGTGATCAGAGCCAGCAGCCACAGCCCCAGCCTGCCCCGCCATCGCCATGCGCCCACGCCAGCCAGCGCCAGCGCAACCAGGCCCAGATAGATGGTGTTTTCCGAGGGGCTGGCGCTGAGGGGTGCGCGCAGGCCTGCGGCCCACGCCCCCCACAGGCTGTGCTGTCCCGAGGGGATGAGAAAACCCAGTACATCGCCGCTGAGCTCGACGATCTGGCCGGGCGGCGGCCGCATGAAATCGTAGCGCAGGCTTTCCATCACCATCGGGGCCAGCAGCGGCGCGGTGGCCAGCAGCGTCAGCCCGAAGATGAGCGCGGTGGTCAGCAGATGCCGCCAGCCCAGCCGCCGCCGGATGAGCAGCCAGAGCAGGACGACCAGCGTGAAAAAGCCCAGATACAATGCAAAATACCAGTCGCACAGCGCGGCCAAAATCAGAAACAGCGTCGCCAAGAGAGAATTTCGGATTGGGAATTTACGAATTCGAATTTCTGACGTTGGACTTTGCACCTTGGACGTTGGACAACTATCGAACGCCCGCAGCAAATACAGAGCGAAGAAGGGGATGAATTCCAGGCTGAACACCTGCATGTGCCCCAGCAGATGCGCGAAGTGGAAGGGCGAGAAGGTGAAGACCGCGCCCACCAGGAACGCGGCCATGTGCAGGTTCGGGCCGGGCCGCGCGCCCGCCCGCCGCAGCGCGTGCAATCCCAACAGATAGCCGCCGAATCCGGCCGTGGTGAAGCTGAAAAACACCACCCCGTTGTAGGCCCAGAACAGGTTGCCCGCCAATTGCACCGGCAGAAAGGTGACGTCGTTGAAGATGTTGAGGGTCTGGAACCACAGGCTGACGCCCTTGGGATGATAGAGCAGGTCGGTGAAGTAGGGCGATGCGCGCCGTTCCAGCAGCGCCACCTTCACCCACCACAGATTCCAGAAATTCTGCCAGCCGTCGAAGCTGTCGCCGGGGATAGCCGCGCCCAGATGCCGGGCCAGGGGCCAGGTCAGCGCCAGGGTGAGGATGAGGTAGGCGCTGAGGATGGCGAGGGGGCGGAATCGCGAATGGGTGAGGGAGCGCATGGAAATGGTCAATGGTGCTGCTTTGAAAATAGCATGATCGCTGGTTGCTGAAGGGTCGCAAAGCCCACGCCGGGCGAGTCTGCAACGGGCGAGATCCGTAATACGTAATGCGTGAGGTCGTCACGCATCACGAATCACGCATTACGTCTCTCCTACGTCATTTCGAGGGAGCGCAGCGACCGAGAAATCCCCTTGCAGACGAGGAGATTCCTCCTCCCTGCGGTCGTCGGAATGATGTAACACAGGATTTTCAGGTTCTTTCGGATTTCAGGGATTGAGATGCCAGGCGGATTGCATGAACATTGACAAAATAATCTGGTTATAGGCCCGGGGTGCTTCGCGCCCGCCGCCCGACCAGCCGACCGCCCGACCACGCGACCAGACGACCAAACGACTGTGCGACCGCCCGCCTACATCCCCAGCCGTTCGGCCACGATGGCCCAGGCTTTGTCTTTGGCCGCGTCCCCGCGGGCGATGAGTGCGTCCATCTTTGCGCTCTGCTCCGCCACGAAAGCCTCATCCTTGATGGCGTTGAGGTTGATGCGCACGTTCAGAGCCGCGATCATCATGCCCGCATGGGCCGAGAGCACGCCCGCGCCGCCATCGCTGATGACGTTGGGGTTGCCTTTGCTCACCACGCCGGGGGCCAGCTCCAGCACGGCCACGCAGGCTTCCAGAGTCTCCATGGGCGTGCGGGTGGCCTCTTTCAGGCCCGCCTGGATGGCCGCGCTACGCGCGGCTTTTTGCTCGGGCGTCTCTTTGGGCAGCTTGTACGCGGCCATCACGCCATCGAAGGCCCGGGTGTCCTCCTCCACCAGTTCCAGCAGGCGCAAACGCAGACGCTCCGCGCGATCCAGCGCCGCCTGCATCGCCTCCTCGACATCCGCGTATTTCTTGCGGCCAATGGTGAGATTGCAGACCATGGAAAGCAGCGCGGCGCCCTGGGCGCCTTCCACCCCCGCGGCCGAACCGCCGCCGGGCGTGGCCGAGCCTTTGGCCAGCTCGAACAAAAATTGTTGGACTGTCAATGCCGTGAGCATAACATGCAACTCCGTTGTAGGAAAGTGAAAAATGTGGGAGATTGTAACTGCTAACGCCCTCGGGGTAACTGCTAAGTGAACGTCCAGAAATAACTTCCCTTTTTCGTTGCATCACTGGCCGAGTAAACTCGGGCTCTTTAGGCGCTTCGCGCCTCAAGGTCGCCCTACGGCGACCCCACAACGGGGTTGAAATAGGCGGAGAAGGCCGCCTTTGAGGCCGTAGGCCTGAAGAGTCCGACTTCAGTCGGTGAGCGCAAAACGGGAACTAATTTTTAGACGGTTACTAAGGTCGTTAGCCTCAATCTTCCTCTATTGCCACGAAGACACAAAGGAAACGAAGATACGAAGGCATTCAAAAAAGATTTGGGTGTGTCCAAAATGAGTTGGAAAGTTAAAATAGTTCCTTCATTGGCTGGACGCTTCGCGCCCGCCGCCAACGCCGGGGGATGAAGTCCCCCGGCTAGAAACAGCGCCCCTGCGGGGCTAGCCGGATTTATCCGGCGCTGTTTTGTAGCCCGGCGACTTCATCCCCGGGCGGACGTGGCAAACGCTTCCAACCGAAATGGGACGCACCCAAAAGATTTTATCCGTGTTTCTTCGTATCCGTGTTGAGTGAACAGGGCTACGTTAGTAGTTACCACCCGGGTTAACAAACCACAAAGGACACAAAGGCGCCAAGAACACGAGGAAAAAATGTATAAATTCCCCTTTGCGCCTTTGTGTCTTAGTGTTCTTAGTGGTTTTTCGGGTGACGACCGGTGACGTCCTTAGTAGTTATGGAGGATTCCAAGTCCTTTCGTGGGCATTATAGCAGTTTCGCCAAAGGATGGTATAATGTCATACATCGAATTTTCGGTGTTTTCCCCCGTTCCCCCACAGCAAAGGATGATTCAAAATGAGTGATGACAATTCCCTCCCCCCCCCCTGGATGAAGGATGATCCAGAAGGAACGTATGCCCCGGAAGAGGAGGCCGTTGACGAAGTCTATCCCGTCGATGCTTATGGCCAGAACTGGGATGATGAGGTCGTTTCTGATGATGATGCCGCTACTCTGCTGGAGGATGATGACATCGACGCCTCTTTCTACGAACCGCCCGAACCGCCGATCACAGACGCAGAGCTTGAGCCTGATGAGTCTTCGGAGGATGGCGGCGGCTGGCTCAGGGCGAACTGGTGGCGATTAGCAATTATTGTCATTTTGGTGGTGGCGATTATCGTGCTGCTGGCCCGGGCCTGCAGCAGCGGAAAGAAGAAGGAGCCGGCCATGCCCGGAGCCGCAGGCACGCCCACGCCAGCGGCTTTGCCCACATTCACCCCGACGCTGGCGCCGCTGCCCACCCAGTCTCTGGAATCTGGCTCCGAGGCCCCTGCCGGCGGCGGCCTGGAGGCCACGCCAGAGGAAGCGCCCGCGGTTCAACCCACCCAGCCGCCCGCGCCGCCGCCAACCACCGCCCCCGCGACGGGCGGCAGGTTCAGCATCGGGCAAACGGTGGTGGTCACAGGCACGGGCAAGGACAAGCTGTCATTCCGGGCCGGGCCGGGCACCGATTATAAACGCGTTGGCGTGATCAAGGATGGCGTCGAGCTGACGGTCATTGGCGGGCCCGAGAAAGCCGACGGCTACACCTGGTGGCAGTTGAAAACGCCCAAAGGTTATGTTGGCTGGGCGGTGGAAGATTATCTCTCCCCCGAACAGTAAGGGGGAGTGCACGAAGGCCGAAATGATTGTTTGGTTGGCTATGATAATGCGCCGCGCCGGATGTGCGATCCGGCGCACTTTTTCCGCTTAACCCGCCGGATTGCGAATCCGGCTGGACGCAGAGCGCTCTCAGGGCGGATTCGCAATCCTCCCGGCATCTCCCCCCTGAAATCCAAAGTGCCGGATTTTCTCCCCCGGCGCTGGCTCACGGCTCACTGAATCATGGCTCCGCCTGATGTCGTCAAGCGCGTCGAACAACTGCGACGCCTGATCAACTACCACAGCTACCGCTACTACGTCCTCGCCCAGCCGGAGATCTCGGACGAGGCGTATGACATGCTGTTTCGGGAGCTGCAACGGCTGGAATCGCAGCATCCCGAGCTGATCTCGCCCGATTCGCCCACCCAGCGCGTGGGCGCGCCCCCGGCTGAGGGCTTCGCCAAGGTGCGGCATCCCGCGCCCATGCTCTCGTTGGGCAATGTCACCAATCCCGAAGAGCTGCGGGCGTGGAAAGAGCGCTACGAGAAGCTGCTGCCGCCCGGAACGAAGGTGAGCTGGGTGGTGGAGCCCAAGATCGACGGGCTGACAGTGGTGCTGCATTACGAAAACGGCGTCTTCACCCTGGGCGCGACCCGGGGCGATGGCGTTGTGGGCGAGGACATCACCAACAACCTGCGCACCATCCGCAGCCTGCCCCTGCGCATTCCTCTGACCGAGGATGGCCCGGACGCGCCGCCGCGCCTGGTGGTGCGGGGCGAGGCCTACATGGCCAAGGCCGAATTCGAGCGCTTTCAGGCGGAGCAGGCCAAACTGGGCAACAAATTCACCAGTCCGCGCAACACCGCCGCGGGCGCGTTGCGCAACCTGGATCCCAAAGTCACTGCATCCCGCCCGCTGGACGTGCTGGTCTATCACATCGTGGTCATCGAGGGTGCGGATGGCCCGCCCACCCAGTGGGAGACCCTGCATTACCTGCGAGATTTGGGTTTTCCCGTAGCCCTGGCCTATTGCCGCCTGTTCGATGATTTCGACGCGCTGGTGGATTATTGCGTCGGTTGGGTGGACGAGAAAGACAAGTTGCCCTTCGAAGTGGATGGGTTGGTCATCAAGATCAACGAACTGGCCCTGCACGATGTGCTGGGGTTTGTGGGCAAGGACCCGCGCTGGGCTGTGGCATACAAATATCCCGCGGCCGAGGCCATCACCCGGTTGCTGGACATCGTGGTGGAGGTGGGCCGCACCGGCGTGCTCACCCCGCGCGCCGTGCTGGAGCCGGTCTATCTGGCCGGGGCCACCATCAGCTCGGCCACGCTGCACAACGCAGATTACATCGCGGAAAAAGATATCCGCATCGGCGACATGGTCATCGTGCGCCGGGCGGGCGAAGTCATTCCTCAGGTGCTGGGCCCGGTGAAGGAATTGCGCACGGGAGAAGAAAAGGTCTGGCAAATGACTGAACGCTGCCCCTCCTGCGGCGAGCCGGTGGTGCGCTACCCGGGCGAGGTGGCCTACTATTGCGAGAACACCGCCTGTCCCGCCCAGCTTGTGCGCCGCGTCGAGTTCTTCGTCTCGCGTCCGGCCATGGATATCGCGGGTTTTGGCCCGCGGCAGGCCCGGCTTTTTTACGAAAAAGGCTTCATCAAAGAGATCTCAGACATCTACGCCCTGAAGGAGCGTCGGGATGAGCTGCTGGCCCTGGAAGGTTATGGCGAGAAGAAGGTGAACAATCTGATCAACGCCATCGAGGCATCTAAACGACAGCCCGCCACCCGAGTGCTGACGGGCCTGGGCATTCGTTTCGTGGGGCCCATCACCGCGGAGCTCCTGCTCAATCACTTCCGCGCCATCGACGCCCTGGCCCGGGCCACAATCGAGGAGATGTCTGCGCTGGAGGGCGTGGGCCCGCGCATCGCGGAATCGGTGCGGGCCTGGTTCTCCCATCCCGCCAACCAGCGCACCGTGGCCCGACTCACATCCTTCGGTCTGCAAATGGCCCTGCCCCAGGCGGAGAAACCGGCCGCGGCCCTGCCTCTGGCGGGCAAGACCTTCGTGCTGACGGGCGCACTGCCCACCTGGACGCGGCAGGAGGCCACCGAGATCATCAAACGTTACGGCGGCAAGGTCACCAGTTCGGTCTCCCGCAAGACCGACTACGTGCTGGCGGGAGAGAATCCCGGCTCCAAATTCCAGAAGGCGCAACAGTTGGGCGTGCCCATCATCTCGGAAGAAGACCTCAGGCAAATGATCCAATTTCAGTAGATATTTCATCCTCTCTTTCATCGTAACTGCTAAGGTCGTTTTCAGTTGAACGAACCTGACAGGTTCCATTGGCAGCGATTCAGAGCCTTGCACGCTTCGTTGCTGGCTGAAAACCATGCATCCTGCCGCCAAGGTTACGAGAACCTGTCAGGTTTGAGTGGAAAAAGACAACCAACTGGCATACATTAGCAGTTATCTTTCATCCCACTTTTTCGATCATAGGAGTTTTTAATGGACTGGTTGAGTTTTTTGATCGGCGCACTTGTCGGGTGGATAGTCGAATGGCTCATCGATCATTTCTTCCTGGAGCGACGGTGCGTTGCCAGGTGGCAAAAGCGCTGTGATGATCTTCAGGCGGGAAATGCGGCGCTCAAAGCGACAAATGAACGTCTGCAAGGGCTGCAAGATCAGGTTGCTGAATTGAGCGCAAAATTGAAGGCTTGCGAGGCCGGGCGTCAGGAGATGGCGCAAGAAATCGAGGCTCTGAACATTGCACTGGCGGATACGCAGCACCAATTGAAGTTAGCGACGAATTTCGCCGAGATGAACGCAGGTTCTGTTTATTCTGGGCAATCGGCGCCCGAAGTCGATATGGAAACGCCCGAAATGGCCGTCGCCCTCCCCGAAGTCGATGTGGAGATCCCCGAGAGCGGGCCCGAAGCGCCCGAGGTTGACGTCGACGCACTGGCAATGGAGGTGCAAGCGCCCGAAGTCGACACGGAAACGCCCGAGACGGCCGTCGCCCTCCCCGAAGTCGATGTGGAGATCCCCGAGAGCGGGCCCGAAGCGCCCGAGGTGGCTGTGATTCCGCCCCAAGCCGATGCTGATATCGCGGCGGAGGATGATTTTTCCCTGGCCGCAGACGCGGCGACTCGCGGTGAAGAAGTCGAGCTCCCGGACGCGGCGTCTCAGGCGGATGATCTGCGCATCATCGAAGGCATCGGCCCCAAAATCTCACAACTCCTCAACGATGCGGGCATCTTCACCTTTGCTCAACTTGCCAACGCCGACATCGAGGAATTGCGCCAGATTTTGGCCAATGCCGGATCTCGATTCAGGCTGGCAAAACCCGACACCTGGCCCGAGCAAGCGCGTCTGGCGGCCGACGGCGACTGGGAGTCGCTGAAAGCCTTGCAAGCTGAGCTCTCGGGCGGCAGGCGGTGAAGGTCGGCTCTTTCGAAAGGGTGCGTCCTAAATGAGTTAGGGCCAGCCGGGCGTTTTGGCCGAATGATGAATGTTCATAACCCGAATTGCTATAGTGGCGTTCGCCACGTCCGCCCGGCGATGAAGTCGCCGGGCTACAAAACAGCGCCGGATAAATCCGGCTAGCCCCGCAGGGGCGCTGTTTCTAGCCGGGGGACTTCATCCCCCGGCGCTGGCGGCGTTGCTGTTTCTTCAACCGAAATAGGACGCACCCCTTTCGAAAAAATCTTGAGGCCGCTGCAAAAAGATCATTACTGGACACTGGCGTTTTTATCCTAACCACAAATTTCCACAGATTTTCACAGAAAAAGGAGAAAAATCGTAACTACTAACGTAGCAAGGCCAAAAACCACGAAGACACGACAACTCGAAGGCGCGAAGGGTGAGGAATAAGGATTTTCTTCGTTCCTTCGAGCCTTCGTGGCAATGCATTTTCAAGGCTGAATCAGGCTACCCGAGCAGTTACGCCAAATCCGAATAGCTGCTCAGGTCGTCCTCTCGTTTTCCAAAGATGCGTGTGCGTCCCACCAGGGTTTGAAATGCGTGGGCGCGGTGGCCTCTGAGGGATCTCGAGGCGGATTCTGGCATTTCCCGCCGTTCTGGGTGACGCGATCCAGCGCTTCCAGGGTGGTGTAATAGTAGGATTCGGCCCGCTCGGGCGTGGAGCCGATGGCCACCATGCCCAGTTTTCCATATTCCGACAACGCGCCGATGAGATGGAAGACCATGCCTTCCTGGGTGCCGCCATGAAAGTGCAGGCCCTCGCAGAGAGCGATGTCCATCAGATCGTCGGGCGTCAGGCCCTTGTAGGCGTCGCTGTGCAGATTGTCGGTGGCGTAGTAGTATCGTGGCTGACCCGTGCCCGTGTAATACATGCCATCTTCCAGGTTGTACTCGCCATGGGTGAGGAACTTCAGGGTCATAAAGGGATGGGTGGTGCCGCCCTTGCGCAAGTTGATCTCCAGCGAATAGTGATCCCAGCCGCCATCGGGCCGGGGAACCGAAACGAAATCCACCGAAAAACGCCCGATGGCCCCGCGGGTGCTCAGCGCATGCCCCACCCGGCGTCCGATCTCCTGCAATTCCAGCCGATATTCTTCGCTGGCGGGGAATGTCGCGCCCAGGTACACCTGTTTGGTGGGGCCGCCCAAAATCTGCTCGTGGGTTGAGACGACCGTGCCCTGGCCCAGGGGATTGATGAGGCCCTGCACCGAAGGTGAACGCTTGTTTTCGCCTTCGATGAAGACCTCGACAATGCCCTCCATCTCCTGGAATTTGTTCATAAAACGTTCGTATGTCTCGGTGGGATTTTCGAATCTCAGTCTGCGAGGCAGTTCCTTTTCCACCCAAGATTCGATTCCATCGTCTTCTGGCGCGTCGCTAAAATCGAAGATGGCGTTGCCCTCGCCCGAAAAGCCCTCGTTTAGCTTGACCACGGTGCGGCGCAGATCGGGATGTTTTTTCTTGAGCGCAGCCAGGGCTTTGATCACATCCTGCGTATCTCGCAGATGTTCGAATCCATCAGGGAAAAGCACGCCCGCCTCTCTGAACAATTGCCGGTTCCAGCTCTTGTTGCCCAGTTTCGCCAGATCTGGATCCAGGGCGTAGAGCGGCACGCCCAGCAGCACCGAAAGCCGCCGCTCGTGGGGGGTGGAGTTGAAGCATTCCATGTAGGCGGAATTGGGATAGCGAATGCTCTCGCGGATGCGCTGGATGAGGCGGGGGCGGGCCAGTATCTTTTCGGTGAGGGAGAGGGAGGACGCGTCGTGGCAGGCCAGCAAGGTGAGTCGATCCCGGGCGTGGGAGCCGGGCACGCCGGGCAGCAGATTCAGAAAATAATCCACGATGGAGGGATCGATAGATTCGCTGGTGACGAAGATCACCTGGGTGCGCGGCAATTGCAACATCATCAGATAATACAACAGCCGCTGCTCGTAGTAGTTGATGCCCGGGATTTTCGCCAACACCTCCTGATCCAGCGTCAGGCTGGGGACTACGATGACAGTGCGCGGCGTATGGCGGTAAGGCAGCACCTCTTCGTACAGATCGAGCAAGTGGGCGTTGAATGCGTTGAATCGACGTCGGATTTTCGCTTCGGGCAAACGCATCAGATCAAAAATAGTTTCATTGAAGATAGGACGGATCATGGCATTTCTCTCAAACAGGAGGGGGCGAATGGAATTACACTCCATTATAGCCAAAAACAGAGAACCGACAAGATGAATTTTTGCCATTCAGGAGACGTTCTGCACAGATGATTTGGGAATTTGACGTCGTTCCTTTTATAATTGGGGCCGAAATTATCTTCAACACCTCAACCACCATTCCCATTGGAGGCGTTTCATGGGCAAAGGCGACAAGCGCACCCGTCGCGGCAAGATATGGAAGGGCTCGTATGGCAAATATCGCCCTAATCCGAAGAAGCTGCGAAAGCTGAAAGAAGCGAAGGAATCACGCAAGTGAGAACGAAACCTCGGCCCGGGCCGGGGTTTTGTTTTTTGGGGGGTCCGATTTCGGTTGGAAGCGTTTGCCACGTTCGCCCGGCGATGAAGTCGCCGGGCTACAAAACAGCGCCGGATAAATCCGGCTAAGCCCCGAAGGGGCGATGTTTCTAGCCCGGGGACTTCATCCCCCGGCGCTGGCGGCGGACGCGAAGCGTCCCGCCCATGAATGGATTAGTTTACCCTTCCAACTTATTTTTGAAACACCCAAACTGAGTCGCGGGAGAGCGGGCTGAATCGGTGCGGTGTGGCGCTGGCTCATGTTTCACGCTTCGCGTGGGGTGGGCTATAATGCTGGGTGAAAACGTCTTCTCGGGCCTTGGCCGCGAAATTCTCTTCGACCGCGCCCGATGACGCGATTTGCACAGCATTCGCATCAAGGACTTCTTCATCGCACCATGACAACGCCCTACGACCACATCAATCAGAAAACCGCCGAAAAGCAGTACAGCTCTCGCATGTGCTTTGTGTGCGGGGTGGAGAATCCCGCGGGGTTGCACGCGCACTTCTATCAGGTGGATGACGTCACCTGCGTGGGGCGCTTTTTGCCCGCGGATCATCACCAGGGCTACCCGGGCCGGGTGCATGGCGGCGTGGTGGCTTCGATGATGGATGAAACCCTGGGCCGGGCCGTGTGGGGCGACGCCAAGACCTGGGGCGTCACCGCCGAGCTGACCATCCGCTATCGAGAGCCCGTGCCCCTGGGCGAGATGCTGACAGTGGTGGGGCGTCTCACCCGCGACGCCCGACGCCTGTTCGAGGCCGAAGGCGAACTCATCACCGCGGACGGGCGGGTGGCCGTGGTCGCGCACGGCAAATACATCAAGATACCGCTGGAGCAAATCCTGGCCGACACCGCGGCCGCGGGCCTGGACCCTGACCTGGAACTCTTCATCGTTCCCGATCCGGAGGCGTAAATGAAACACTGTCCCAATCCCGAATGCCCCTATTTTCTCGAATACGGCGTGGCGGCCGAATATGAAGACCGGGTGGAGAAATGCCTGGATTGCGGAACGCCCCTGGTCGATGGCCCGTCTCCCAGGCCCGCGCCCGAAAAAGGGGAGCAGGGGCCCCTGCCCGAGCTGGAAGTCATCCGCACGGTGATGCACACCACCGAGGCCGACTTAATCAAGGCCCGGCTGGAGGCCGCGGGCATTCCCGTCTTCCTCAAGAACTACGAGACCATCAACGCCAACTGGTTCTACGCCAACGCGCTGGGCTGGATTCAGGTGGTGGTGCGGGAGCAGGACGCAGAGCGGGCCAAACAGATCCTGGAGGAGATGGATGAGGTCACCGATCTCGAAGACCTGCCCGAAAACGAACAGGTCGAACTCATCGAGGAGGATGTGGTCGTCTGCCCCAACTGCGGCTCCACCAACGTCCACTACGAGAAATACAACTACCGCCTCTCCTTCCTCTCGATGATGCTGCTGAGTATGCCCATTCCTTTCAAAAAAGGCGAGTGGGTGTGCGATGATTGCGGGTATCGATGGAAGGATGAGGAGGAAAAGGAAGCGTAATCCCATCCTGTTATCACGAAAGCGCACAGCGATTGAGAAATTTCGGTTCTTTTGGATTTCAGGGAGTGAGATGCCGGGTGGATTGCGAATCCGCCCTGAGAGCTCCCCGCATCCAGCCGGATTCGATGAACATTGGCAAAATAATCCGGTTATAGGCCCGGGGCGCTTCGCGCCCGCGGCCAGCGCCGGGGGATGAAGTCCCCCGGCTAGAAACAGCGCCCCTGCGGGGCCAGCCGGATTTATCCGGCGCTGTTTTGTAGCCCGGCGACTTCATCGCCGGGCGGGCGTGGCAAACGCCACGATGGCCGATTTAATTTGTGAACATTCATGCAATCCGGCGGATCTGATAAAGCCAATGCCCCCTGAAATCCTGTTGAACCAAAATTTCTCTGAACGACTAGCGAGGAGACACCTCGCTGCGCTCGATATGACGTCCGAGAGAGTCCTATGAACATCACCCGCATCAATCACGTCGCCATCGTCGTCAACGATCTGGACGAGGCTATTCACACCTATCGCGACAAGCTGGGTTTGACGGTGAGCAAGCGCCTGGTCATGCCCGAGCAAGAGGTGGAGATCGCATTCCTGCCCGCAGGCGAAAGCGCCATCGAGCTGATCTCGCCCATCACCGAGACTTCGGGCGTGGCCAAATATCTGGCCAAACGGGGCGAGGGTTTGCATCACATCTGCCTGGAAGTGCCCGATGTGGCGATGAGTCTGGCCGAGTTGGCCGCCCGGGATGTGAATCTCATCAACAACGAGTGCATTCCCGCGGCCGAGGGCATGGGCTTTTTCGTGCATCCCAAAGCCACCCACGGCGTGCTCATCGAATTCCTGGAACCTTATCACGACGGGGAGCAAGACGATGGTTGAGATGCTGATGGCCTTTCTCGTACTGCTATTCTGGCTCATCATTCTGGCCATGCCCGTCGCGCTCATCGCGCTGGCGGTGCTGACGCTCATCGGGCTGCACCGCCGACGGCGCGATCGCGCCATTCGTCTGCTGGATGGCTTTCCCGTCAATCTGGAGCGGGAGGATGGCACGCGTCGCTCGGGCGTGCTGCGCATCAACGCCGATGGCCTCACCCTGGAGTACGCACTGCCAGCCACCGGTCACACGCCGCCCGCTCCCATCACCTATCTGCACTACGAGGCGGAATGGCGGGCGTTGAACGCCATCTATCGCTTTGTGGATGAGCTGAGCAAGCAGGATCGGAAGCGCCGCGAGCATCAGGTGGACGCGGTGTCGGGCCCGTGGATGAAACAACGCCGCTGGCGGCGTCCGGGTCAATGGATCGACCGGCTCACCGAGCGGGTCATCGCTTTGTGGATGCACCTGCGGAGACGAACCTTCCCCGAGGCGACTTTCCAGCCCCTCCCCCGCACCCATCGCCAATTGCTGGTGGGCTACGCGGGCGATAACGTCAACGCCATGCTGGACGCCAATTTGGGCAAGCAGGTGGTGGTGCGGCATTTCGCCAATAATTTTCTGCACCGGCATCAGGGGATTCTGGTGGCCTACTCCCGCTACTTCCTCTTCTTAGCCCAGACGCCCATCTCGCAACAAACTCAGGTGCGCTTGCGGCCCGAGAAAGGCGCGGGGCAGGAAGCCTCCCTGCGCTGGCGATGGAAAGATGGTCAGTTGGAGATACGCAACCTCAGCGCCTATCCTCTGCTGCTGGATCAAATCCGGGTGGGGGAGACTGTGCGCGATCTGAGCATGATGATCGCGGCGGAATCCACATTCACCCTGCATGTCGATGCGCCGAAGCGAGGCGAGACCCTCCTCAGCGCCCGGGTCATCCGCGAAGCGGATATCTTGCTGCCCCGAAACCGGGCCATCGTGCGATACGCCGCAGCCCTGCCCGGACATCTGGCCGCGCTGGATGTGGGCGTCTCGCTGAGCTCGCCCGACGAGAGCGACGCGGAGGAGCAACGCCTGCGCCGGGAGCTAAAGCAGCGACCGGGCGATCCCGCCGTCGCGGCAACCCTGGCCCGGCATCTTTATCAGAAAGGCAATCTGGACGAGGCCGAGCACTATTACCATCAGGCCCTGGCCGGAGCCCGGCATCTGCCCGATAGCGGCGAGCGGGCGCAACTGGAGCTGACCCAACTGCGCATGACCAAGGAAGATGAAGGAGGGCTGGGGATATGACTCTGATTCTGGGCATCGAAACTTCTTGCGACGAGACCGCGGCCGCGGTGCTGCGGGATGGCCGCGCCATGCTCAGCAATGTGGTGGCCTCGCAGATCGAACTGCACCGGCAGTATGGCGGCGTGTTTCCCGAGATGGCCTCCCGCCAGCATGTGCTGGCCATCATGCCCGTGGTGCAACAGGCGCTGGATGATGCGGGTGTGACCTGGCAAGACCTGGACGCGGTGGCGGTCACCCGGGGGCCGGGCCTGGCTGGCTCGCTTTTGGTTGGGATGAACGCGGCCAAGGGCGCGGCCTGGGCGCGTGATCTGCCCCTGGTGGGCGTCAATCATCTGGAAGGCCATATCTACTCAAACTGGGTCGAAGTCGAGGGCAACAACCCCGACAAGGATTTTCCCGTGCTGGTGCTCATCGTCAGCGGCGGGCACACCGAGCTAATTCTGATGACCGGGCATGGGCGCTATCGGCGTTTGGGCGGAACCATCGACGACGCCGCGGGCGAGGCCTTCGACAAGGTGGCCCGAGTGCTGGGCCTGGGTTATCCCGGCGGCCCGGTGATCCAAAACGCGGCCCGGTCGGGGGATGAGCGGGCCTTTCGCTTCCCCCGGGCCCGCACCAAAAATCCCTACGATTTCAGCTTCAGCGGCCTCAAGACAGCGGTGCTGCGAGAAGTGCAGCGCATCGAGGGGCGGGATTCATCGGCCAGCCGCAAGCTGATCCCGGGCGAGAATTTGCCCCCGCAGACAGTGGCGGATCTGGCCGCGTCTTTCCAGCGGGCGCTGGTGGATGCGCTGGTTGAGAAGACGGTGCGGGCCGCAGAGGAAACCGGCGTCAGCGAAATCTGCGTGTGCGGCGGCGTCTCGGCCAATGCTGTTCTGCGCCAGACCATGCGCGAGCGCGCCCCCGTCCCCGTCTCGGTCCCGCCCATCTATCTTTGCACCGACAACGCGGCCATGATCGCCGCGGCCGGGCATTATCGCTTTGTGGCGGGGGAGCGAGCGGGCCTGGAGATGGACGTGATCCCGAATCTGCGCCTGGCGTGACGGGCGCATTGGCGGCGTCGGCAAAACAAAAGACCGACGAACATCGCCGGTCTTGCAGAGGGGTGGAAAAGACGTCGTCTGAGCGTCGTTATTTGAGCAATCCCAAATTTAGAATCTGCACGCGGCAAGGAGGCGATTTTATCCCTCCCGACCTCCTTTTGGC
>JALWDV010000114.1 GCA_027036755.1 Anaerolineae bacterium | reverse complement strand
CTCGAAGGAAGGAAGACACGAAGAAAATCCTTATTTTTCACCCTTCGCGCCTTCGTGTCGTCGTGTCTTCGTGGTTTTTGGCCTTGCTACGTTAGTAGTTCGACAATGTCACATTAAACAAATGTTCGATGGAATATACAAGCAAATTGAGTTACAATAGAGGCAAAACAAGAATGAAGGAGAAATGGAGTTCGCAAAATGGCGTCAAAGGTTCAAACGGAAGCCCTCCGCTGGGGAATTCCCCTGGAGGAAGTCAAAGCCCTTGGCAGTCGCTTTCGAGCGTTTTTCGAGCGTTTCAGAAGTAAGATGCGAACGAGGACAAGAGACACGAGCCAGTACGGCTATCATTACATCAGCGGATTGTTACGCATGGAAGCCAAGCGGAACTATGCCTCTATCGCTCGTGAAGCGGGCGTGGGGGAACAGAATATGCAGCATTTTATGAGCCAATCGCCTTGGGATGGGCGAGGCGTGATTGAGCAAGTGCAAGAGGAGGTGAAAGCGCATCCGGCCTTTGCAGAGGCGATCCTGGTGCTGGATGAGAGCGCCGAGGAGAAAAGCGGTGAGAAATCGGCGGGGAGTGGACGGCAGTATAACGGGCGTTTGGGGAAGATCGAGATGAGCCAGGTGGGCGTTTTCGCCGCCCTTGTGACGCCCCAGGCATGGGTATGGGCGGATGGGGAGTTATACGTGCCCGAAGCATGGTTCAGGGCGGAGAAAGAGGAACTGCGGCGATGGGTGGGGATTCCCGATGAACGACGCTTTCAGACCAAGCCGGAGTTGGCCTGGCAATTGGTGAAACGCCTGCAGGCGCGAGGGATGCCTTTCGTGGCCGTGGCCATGGATGAGTTGTATGGCCGGAATCAGGCGCTTCGCCAGCGATTGCAGGAGGCGGGCATCGAATACTATGCGGATGTGCCGAAGGATACGCTGGTCTATTTGGAAAAGCCACAAATCCGCACTCGCAAGGGGAAGGGGAAAAGATATCGCCGCATCGTGCAAGGGCGAGCATACCAGGTGCAGCAGTTGGCGCATCGTGGCTGTGGTGCGTGGCGACGCTTGACGGTGCGCACCGTGGAACGGGGCATGTTGGTGGCCGATTTCAAACGGTGTCGGGTGTGGGTGATGTACAAGGATGAACTTCGTCAAGAATGGCTGCTGATTCGACGGGACGGTCGCCGGCACACCTATGTCCTGAGCAATGCCGCTCCTGACTTGCCTTTGGAAACCATGGCCTGGCGCAAAACCCATCGCTATTTCATCGAAAGGAGCAATGAGGACGCCAAAAGTGAATTGGGATGGGATGAATTCCAGGCGTTGAAATATCGCGGTTGGGAACATCACCTGGCCTTGACTATTCTGGCCAGTTGGTTTATTGCCGAGACCCGGTTGGATTGGATGGACCGCATTCAACGCGATCCTGACTTGCTGGAAACGTTCCAGACCGACGTGCTCCCCATGCTCTCCATGAGGAACGTCCGCACCCTCTTTCAGGCGGCGATGCCAAGACGGCAACTTTCGCCCGAAGAAGCTGTGGAACTGGTGATCAAACATCTCATCAACCGGACGCGCTCACGTCGGTCGCGTCTCAAAAAGCAGCAGCTTCGTGAATCTTCTCTTCCTCCTATCTGAAATGTGACATTGTCGAACTACTAACGTAGCAAGGCCAAAAACCACGAC
>JALWDV010000113.1 GCA_027036755.1 Anaerolineae bacterium | reverse complement strand
AAACTGCTTTTGCTTCAGGCCCGACGCCCCACTGATCCCGCCCGACACGAAGAGCGGGTTTCTTTTGCCCGTCGATTTGGGTTGCCGCTGGAAGCCATCGCCACCCACGACCTGCTGCAAGGCCCGCCGTCATTGGAAAAAGTGCAGCAATACGACGCCACGCTCATGGGGGGCGCGGGCGAATTCGACGTCTCCAAACGCAACCTGCCCCATTTCGAGGCCACGGTCCAGCGCCTGCGAGAGCTGGTGGACCTGGGACGCCCCATGTTTGCATCCTGCTTCGGCTTTCAGCTACTGGTGCACGCCCTGGGCGGGCGCATCATCCCCGACCCGGAAAACGCCGAAGTCGGCGCGTTCGAGCTGCATCTCACGCCCGAGGCGATGGATGACGAACTCTTCAGCGTGCTGCCGCCCTCGTTCATGGCGCAATTCGGCCACAAAGAGCGGGCCGAATTCCTGCCCCCGGGCGTGATCAACCTGGCCTACAGCGACCGCGTCGCCTACCAGGCCCTGCGCGTGCCCGGCAAACCCATCTGGGCCACCCAATTCCATCCCGAACTCACCCGCGAAGAAAACCTCATTCGATTTCAGCGCTATCTCGACATCTACGCCAAACTCTTCACCCAAGAAGAAATCCAGCAGACCCTGGCCAACTTCCGCCCCAGCCCCGAAACCGAAAAACTGCTGCCCCGCTTCCTTGAACTGTTCCGAAAATAGGCTCTCCCACGTCATTTCGAGGGAGCGAAGCGACCGAGAAATCCCCATGCAGCCGAGGAGATTCCTCCTCCCTTCGGTCGTCGGAATGACGTAACGAGAGATTTTCGTTCGGTATGTGGTGCGCAATCGCTCATGGCGACTGATTGGAAAATAAACGCTTGCAATTTTACGTCATTTCGAAGGAGCGCAGCGACCGAGAAATCCCCTTGCCGACAAGGAACGCAGATGATGCAGAAAAAGCTGATCCACATGATCTGCGAGAATCTGCGAGCACCAGATGTTTCTGCGTTCTATTTCCATGCGGCATCGGCAATCCGCCCGCCCGTTTCGTCTCACAGGCCGCGCCCAATCTCATACAGCGCCTCGTACGCATCGCCCGTCAGCCCAAACACCCGGGCGAACGCGGGCTCCGTCTTCATCCCCGCCCGCTTCAACGCCCGCACAGCCTCCTTCGCCTCCGGCCCCGCGGCCGCCAGCAGATGCGCCTCGGCCAGCAGATGCACCCAGGCCCGCTGTTCATCCACCGGCGCGGGCGAGCCATACACCTGGATGGGAAACTCGCGAAAAGTGAAATCGCATACGACGATGGGACGCCCGTAGCGCTGCTTGCGGGCCAGGACGAAGCCCGGGAGCTGTCCGTAGCTGTCTCGCAGCAGACGCGCGAACGCGTCCATCTCCGCGGGCTGCACCTGGCAGAGGATATCCAGATCGCTGTCCGGCGTATCCACATCCAGCGGGATGGTTCCAGCCAGCCGGGCGTCATACGCGGCCAGAGTCTCCAAAATCCCCAACGCGGTCAGCGTCTCGTAGGCGGCCCGTTGTCTGGCCGTTCCTGTTTGCAGATAGCGGATGTCGCGAAAGTC
Source organism: Anaerolineae bacterium (assembly GCA_027036755.1). Lineage (GTDB taxonomy): Bacteria > Chloroflexota > Anaerolineae > J102 > J102 > M2005. The sequence continues at coordinate 106 of JALWDV010000113.1, read as the reverse complement.
GGGCATGATACAGCTACAACAATTCTAAATTTAGAATCCGCAAGTGGCAAGGAGGCGATTTCACCCTCCCGGCCTCCCTTTGGCCCCCACCCCGACCCTCCCCCGA
>JALWDV010000112.1 GCA_027036755.1 Anaerolineae bacterium | reverse complement strand
GCCTCCTTGCCGCTTGCAGATTCTAGGCATCTTCCGAGCGCAGTCTCGGACGATGAGGCCTTTTGGGGCAGCATATAGCAGGACGCCCGCCGCCAACGCCGGGGGATGAAGTCCCCCGGCTAGAAACAGCGCCCCTGCGGGGCTAGCCGGATTTATCCGGCGCTGTTTTGTAGCCCGGCGACTTCATCGCCGGGCGAACGTGGCAAACGCCACTATTGCCGATTTAATTTGTGAACATTCATGTAATCCGGCGGGTTGAGTAGGAAAAGTGCGCCGGATCACACATCCGGCGCGGCGCATCATCATAGCAAACCATGCGATGATTTCGGCCTTCTTGTACTACCTCACGTAAATGGGATTGGAGAATATCCAGCCCCGGGGCTTGAACCACCATTTTTTCCAGACTTCCACCCGGTATGCGCCCGGCTGAGAAGGCTGGAAGGCGAGCTCTCGGCCCTTGCTTTCGGCCACCACGCCCGAGCCTGCGCGGATGAGCTTGATGTGGGCATTGGCCGGGGTTTCGACCTTCAGGGTCAGCCCCTCGTCCAGCGAGACGCTTTCGCCCATCTGCGCAACGCGTTTTTCGGTCTCGCCCACGTAGCTGAAGCCCTCGGTGGGATGCAGCAGATCGTAGCCGATCCAGGCCCGGGCCGAGCCCAGCGCCTCGTAGACCAGGTCCCGGTCATGTTCGAACTCGCGGTTGAAGGCTTCTCGGGCGATGATGTGCGTGTTCACCGCGCGAAAACAGTAATCGTAGGGCAGAAAACGGCGACGGAGGGGGCCTATGTTGTAGATCTGGGCGTGGGCGTCGGGGCCGCCGATGGCGGCCGTGGGATGTTGCTGCAACAATTCATCCCATTTGGCCAACATCTCGGGATAAGGCCCGGTGGTGAAAAGCTGGGGAAAATAGGCCATGAACAGGGCCACGGGCTTGCTGGTGGCGTGCACGCGAAATTCCGACATGAAATTCCACAGCTCAACGCCGGTGAAGCCCTCGATATCCCATTCCGTCCAGGGATAAATGTCCTTGACGATGGGGCCGGGCAGATCGATGGGATGGGCCAGGAATGTGAGGCCGCCCTGCGCCCGCACCGCGTCGATGAGCCCTTGCGGATCAGGCGCAAACTGCGTCACATCCTGGCGGACGTTCAGGGTGAGGAGATGATTGCGCTCGGGCTCCAGAGACATGTCGTTGACTTCGATATCGATGAGCAGCAGCACATCTCGCCGCCAGCCCTGCAACGATTGATCCACCAACTGGTTGTGGTCGGTGAGGATGAGATAATCCAGGCCCGCGTCCGCGGCGGCCGCCACGATCTCATCCACCGAGCCCGTGCCATCGCTGAACGTGCTGTGGTTGTGAATGCTGCCGCGGTAGCTGTAAAACCCGCCAGGAGTTTTGATCCCGTCCATCAGCCTTTGCCCTCCAGAGGAGAGATGTTTTTGCTCTTGCCGAACTCGGCGGCCCGTCGTCGCGCCCGCTTGTCCATCCAGAACACCCGGTAGCGGGCGTCCAGCTTGCGGGCGAAGATGAGATAGCCGGTGTGTGCGATCATGCGGTCGGCGGGCCGCAGGCGATCGGGCACGGGCTTCCACGGGCGGATGAGGATTTCCTCCACCCGGATGTCCACGAAATTGCCGTCTTCCAACGCGCGTAGCGCGTCGCTCACCTGGTTGACGGTGGGCTGTAACGCGGCGAATATGCCGCTTTCCGTCAGCGCGGCCTCGGCCCGGGGGATGATGCTGGCCGCGTCCCGGACGTCGAGAAAGACCGCGTCCACGTCGGTCTCGTCGAAACCTTCGTCCGCGTCCCGCAGTTTCAGATCGACGTAAGGGAGCAAGCCCAGCTTTTCAAGATTGCGTCGGGCCACGCGCTGATGTTCGGGCCGTATCTCGTAGCTATGCACGCGGCCCGAGGGCGCGACCGCTCGGGCGAAAGCCAGGGTGAGGCCGCCGCTGCCGGTGCCCGCCTCGATCATGCGCTTGCCATCCTGCAAATCCAGCTCCATCACCAGCCGGGCCGCATCTTTTGGATACACGATCTGGGTGGTGCGTTTGAGATACTGGATGAGATCCGAGGTGGTGGGGCGCAGGATCAGGAATTTTTGGCCCAGATGGGTGGTCTTCACCTGCCCGTAGGGCTGCCCGATGATCTCAGCATAGGGCAGACGCCCGCGATTGGTGTACCACGAACCATCCGGCTCGACGAAAACAAGATAGCGTTTGCCTTCTTCGCTGATGAGTAAAACAGGATCGTGGGCTTGAACCAGAGACAAGGGGCTCCTCCATAGGAAATAATGTGTGATGATAGCATAAAGACGCGCAAACTGTCATGCCCGCCGCGTCGAAAATCGCGTGGATCGGGCGCGTGATGCAGCCTTTGCGAGGGAGGTGCTGTTTTGGGCGGCGTTTGGCGGATGTGCCGAATGGCCGCGTATGGTGTAAAATACAGGGGAGCGATTCGCTATCATTTCGCATCCCACCACACACAATGACCCATAACTCCGTTATCCAGGAAATCAAAGACAGATTGGATGTGGTGACGGTGGTCGGGCGCTATGTGCCGTTGAAGAAATCGGGTGGCAGCTACAAGGGCCTGTGTCCTTTTCATTCCGAAAAGACCCCGTCCTTTCATGTCTTCCCGCAAACCGGCACATGGAAGTGCTTTGGCTGCGGCGCGGGCGGAGATATCTTCACCTTTGTGGAGAAGAAAGAGAATCTGCCTTTTCCGGACGTGCTTCGGATGCTGGCCCGCGAAGCGGGCGTGCGTCTTGAGGAGCCCAGGCCCGAAGTGCGGGACGCGCTCAATCGTCTGCGCGAGCTTCACCTTCAGGCCGCATCCTTTTTCCAGAGCCAGCTCCTGGCCGGGCCCGAGGGCAAACGCGCCCGCGATTATCTGGCCCGCCGCGAAATCAATCAGGAGACCATCGAGAAATTCCAGCTCGGCTACGCCCGGGATGGCTGGGAGCATCTTATCGGCCATCTCAGGGGCAAGGGCTTCACCCTGGAGGAGATCGTCCAGGGGGGGCTGGCCGTCCAGCGCGAGTCGGGCGGCGCGTACGATCGCTTTCGCAATCGGCTGATCATCCCCATCCGCGACGCCCAGGGCCGGGTCATCGCGTTTGGCGGGCGCATTCTGGGCGATGGCGAGCCCAAATATCTCAATTCGCCCCAGACGCCCATCTTCGATAAAAGCCAGGTCATCTTCGCGTTGGATGTGGCCAGGCGGGCCATTCGGGCCAAAGATCAGGTGGTGCTGGTGGAAGGCTACATGGATGTCATCAGCGCCCACCAGCGGGGATTCAAGAATGTGGTCGCGGCCATGGGCACTTCCATCACCCCCCGCCAGATCAACATCCTCAGCCGCTATTCCCGCAATTTCGTGTTTGCGCTGGATGCGGACGCAGCCGGAGCCCGGGCCGCGTGGCGCGGCGTGCAGATAGCCCAGGAGGAGTTGTCCCGCCGCGGGGTGCTCACCCCCACCGCGCACGGCTTCCGCACCGAAAATCGCATGTTGGCCGATGTCAGCGTGGCTATCATGCCCGAGGGCAAAGACCCCGATGATGTGCTGCGAGAGTCGCCGGAGATGTGGCGGGAGCTTATCGAGAATGCCATTCCCGTGGTAGACTATACACTCCAGCAGACGGCGCAACAGTTCGATCTGACCACAGCGGCGGGCAAATCCCGGTTCGTTCAGGAGATTTTGCCCACTCTCAGCAAGATCGGAGACCCCATTCAGCGTCGCCACTACATCGGCAAGGCTGCGGGCATGGTGCGCGTGCGAGAAATCGATATCGAGGAGGCGCTCAGGCTTTTCGAGCGTCAGCAGCGTCGCAGCAGCTCCCGCGGCGGCCGCAAGTCGCCCGCTCCGCCTCCTGTTCCGCCCGCTCCGCCGTCCGGCGCTGTCTCCCCTTCCCAGAGCCCCGATTTGCCGCCGGATGACGTCGCCATCAGCAGCGACGAGGAGCCCCCCCTGTGGCTGGAGGAAGATCTGGCGGCGGAGCCAGCGCCAGCCAGCGTCGTCCCCGCCCGGCCGGCAGCCCGGCCTCAGCGGCCCGCCATCGGCGCCGAGGAGCATCTGCTGGGCCTGATTTTGCTCTATTACCAGGATTTGCTGCCCTGGCTGGATGAAGAACTCGCCACCCAACAGATCGATCCCCTGTACAGCGAAGATTTTTCCGATCCTCTGAATCGGGCGGTCTTCGAAGCGCTGGACGATTTCCGATTCGATGAACCCGAGGGTGATCTGATCGACTTCATGTCGGAACAAGACGCCCGGGTGCAGGATCATTTTCTGTTTTTGTGGGATTACGCCCGACGCTTCGAAATGACGAAACCCAGGCACATTCAGCTTCATCATTTACAAAGAGAAGCAGTCACCGGCCTCATCCGGCTCAGACTGAGTCGCGCCAAAGAAACCCAGCGTCAATTGGAGGTCTCGTTGGCCGAGACTTCAGACCCGGAGGAGCTGCGCACCCTCTCGCTGCGTCTCCGGGAGCTTTTGGTCGAACGGCGCAAACTCGAACAAGCCATGCTGGCCTATTCGCAAGCTGCGCGCTGGGCCAACAACAACCGCCCCGCCTATGTCACCTCACGCTGAGTCTCGTCATCCAGTAACTGCAAACGTACTTGACTTTAAGCCGCCAGAAGCCACGAAGGCTCGAAGTTTTTTGAAGACACGAAGGAAAAATAAAGAAAAATACTTCGTGCCTTCGCCTTTCTTCGTGTCTTCGTGGCAAAAAAGTGGTGGCTATACTTTAGTAGTTACGTCGTCCAACATCAGTGCAAACAATTCAATCACGCCTGCGTCAAAACGCAATTTTGATCTTTGGCTTTCCTGAAAAAAGGCCACGAAGATACGAAGATACGAAGGAGCGAAGGAAAAAGATAAGGTTGGCTGTACTAAAAAAAACTTCACCACGGAGGCACAGAGCGCACGGAGGAAGAAAAAGGTGAGATTTGGAGAGGAATTTCTCTGTGAACTACCACTATTTTCTCCGTGTCTCCGTGTTGAAAAACCTTTTTGCAGTGCATTCACCTTTAGCCCTTTGATTCTTGCCCCTTGTCAGCGACAGGAAGACTCCTGGTCCGGGCGACGCTTTCCGGGTTCCACGACTGTCTTCGCGACGAAGAGATTGCCCTCTCATTTATGAGCTCAACGCCCTCTCGTAAACCTGTACCAACCGAAGATATCGAC
>JALWDV010000111.1 GCA_027036755.1 Anaerolineae bacterium | reverse complement strand
AGGTGAATCTCATCGAGCACCACGGCTTGCAGATCGGCCAGGACCTGAGGCGCTCGGGTGAGGAGCGAATCGGTGGATTCGGGCGTGGTGATGAGCACCGCGGGCGGACGCGTGGCCGAAACCGGGCTGGTGTCCCCGCTCTTCATGCCCAGGGTGATGCGCAGCCGGGCCAGGGGCTCTTTCAGGCGCTCGTACAGATCACGCACCAGGGCTCTGGTGGGCGAAAGATAGAGGATGCCGATCCCCGCAGATGGGCGTTTTTTCCCCACCAGATGCTTTTCCAGCAGAGGCGCCAGAGCCGCCTCGGTCTTGCCCGAAGCCGTCGCCGCGACGATTAGAACGTTCTGCCCATCCAGAACCAGGGGAATCGCCCGTCGCTGCACCGGGGTGAAGCTGCCATGCCGCAGAAAGAACGCGGGCCAGGTGCGGCGCAATCGGGCGCGTAACGCAGCGGCGGAATCTGTCTCATGCAGTGGCACAGTCTTTAGACGGCGATCTGTCTGCGCAATTCATCCAAAATCTGGGCGGGCGCGTAGTCGGGATAAAGGTAGAGCAGGTCGTACAATTCGATGGCGAGACGCACCAGGTGGCGGATGCCCAGCCGCCCGTTGCGCATGCCCAGCGCCATGATCTCCGCCGCTCCCCGCCTGATCTGACGCTGGCGCTGCGCCGCATCGTAGGCGTAGGCCTGGGCGTGATAATCCATGACCCGCTCCATGAATTGCCCGATCTCCTGGGGCGTGTGATGGGGGTCCAGCGTCAAAATCTGGTCGTCATCCAGCCAGTCGTGCAAGGGCATGCGCTGATCGCTGTGAGTGACGGTGAACAGGAAGAAGAGGGCCTGGCGATCCGCATAGGCGAGCGGGTATTCGCGCCAGCGATGTTGAGGGAAATCCGCTTCGCGGATGCGGGACTGGCGCTCTTGCAGGGCCGCGTAGATGACGGCGCTGAAGAAGAGGCTGGCTTTGGGGCGCTGATAGGGCCGCAGCAATGAGTAGCTCTCGGCTTCGTCCAGCATGATGGCCAGGCCGCTGTATCCGTTCAGTCGGGCCAGGACGCTGACGCCGCTGAGCAGGTACGCCATCTGGCGGGCGTTGTGTCCCACCCGATAGATGCTGGGGAAGCGGATGCCGCGGGGCGTGGCGGGGTTCATACGTTTGACCCGACGCCCGCCCATCAGCCATTGCAGCCAGGCTTTGCGCTGCCGGGCCGATGCGGTGCTGCGAATGGCCTGCAAGCCCACGACCAGGGGATCGTTTTCCACCAGCGAAAGCTCGCGCAGGCGCTCCAGGATGGCGGGCGCGGCCGCGGCCCGTTCGAACAGCGGCCCCAGGCCCCGCTCGTCCGTATCGGGATAGCGCAGGTTGCGCATCAGGCTGGCGTAGATGTCGAAGGAGCGGTGGGGCGGCAATTCCTGCAGATCGAGGCTGGAGACCGCGGCCAGAAAGCCCCGATCCAGGGCCTCCTGGGCGGTCAGCTCGATGAGGTGGGTCTTGCCGTAGCCGTATTCGCCCAGCACGGCCCGCACCGCGCCCCCCTCTTTGTGGGCTTGATTCAGTCCCTCCTGCAGGCTGGCCCGCTCCTTCTTGAGCCCGATGGTGAGCTCCCGCACATGCTGAGGCGGCGCCACGCCCACCCGCAGGGATTCGACGAGCTGCCGGGCCTGGAATCGGGCCGGGGGCATGGGC
>JALWDV010000110.1 GCA_027036755.1 Anaerolineae bacterium | reverse complement strand
GCGATAACGGCCTGACGTTTGACGTTTTACGCATGATGTGGGTTGGCATAAATGGCCAACGTTGCTTCATCAGGCATTTTTTCGCTGTGGCCTGTTTACAAAACAAGACCTGTTTCACCGCGCGTCGGTGCGTCGGTGGCAACGCATTGGGTGAGGCACGATGATATTTTAAGCAAAAAACAAGGACGTGTCCAATTTCGATCAGGGCTGGCCACCATGACGGTTCATCGCGCCCATAGTACGCGAAGGCCGAAATGATTGGGGTGAGTCCTAAACTGGTAAAGGAATGATCATACCGCCAGTTTTCGTTCAGTGGCGGCCGCATGATGTTGACCATTGGATGCGGTTCCGAAAGAGAAAGCATAACGAGCTGAAAGCGTTGTAGAATTCAATAGACATTATTGGAAATAACCTGCGGCGAGGTGAGCTATCAACCTTACGTTTTGACGTTTGACGCTTTACGTTTGACGTGCTTTACCAGGCGTTGACCCTATTGAAATTGTAAAGCTGAAGGAAGGACGAACTGAACCATGCCCCAAAAATCGAAAAGTAGGTGCGCTTCTTCTTTGAATGATACGGCAACTGCTCTCCCTTCTCCGTTGTGACGCTCTCCCTATTTGCCTGGTCTGCACGCAGCATGAATAACAACAACAGGCTGCGGCCAAGTTGGAGCAATTGTTTGAATATATCTCGCTCCACGGCATACGCAGTCCTGCTTTCGCTGTCGCGAATATAATCTGACATGGATTCGAATTCCTCGCGAATTTCTTGTACAATGCGGTCGAGTTGGATGAGATGGTTCTCTCCTGGTGAGTGGTTGGCGGTTGAACGTTGCCATCATTCTACCAGATTGACCATGTCTCCAACTCATTTAGGACGCATCCTTTTGATTTGGGTGCGTCCCATTTCGGTTGGAAGCGTTTGCCACGTCCGCCCGGCGACTTCATCGCCGGGCTACAAAACAGCGCCGGATAAATCCGGCTAGCCCCGAAGGGGCGCTGTTTCTAGCCGGGGGACTTCATCCCCCGGCGCTGGCCGCGGGCGCGAAGCGCCCCGTTAATAAAAGGATTATTTTAACTTTCCAACTCATTTGGGACGCACCCTTACGATTTTATCCGTTTTTATCTGCGTCGATCAGCTTTTTCTGCGTCATCTGCGTTCTGTTTTCTACTCTCGCCCAACGGAATTATCCCCATGGCTGACTCCATCCTGCCCGAAGAGGGCATCCCCGCTCCTCCCGAACATCTCTCATTGCCCGGACGCTGGCGCGTGGCCGTGCAGCGCTGCAATGCGCCCGACATCGCCAACGCCGACTTCATCACCCGCTGGCTGGTCATCGCCCGGGCCTGCGTCTTCTCCATGACCCTGACCTCGGGGATCATCGGAGCGCTGCTGGCGGCAGAACTGGGCGGCCATTTCGGCTGGCGCGAGCTGGGCTTCGCTCTGCTGGCCATCATCGGGCTGCTGGCGGCCCACGCCACCAACAATCTGATCAACGACTACGTGGACACCCGCCGCGGGGTGGACACCGAGGATTACCCCCGGGGCCAATACGCCACCCATCCCCTGCTGGGCGGCCTCACCACGCCCAACCGGCTGCTCATCGCTGCGGGCCTGCTCACCCTGCTGGATCTGGGCGTCATGCTCTATCTGGCCTCGGTGCAAGGGCCGCTGGTCATCGCTTTTGCAGTTTCGGGCTTTCTGCTGAGCATGGGCTACACCAGCATCCTCAAACGCTTCGCCCTGGGCGAGATTACGGCGCTGGTGGTGTGGGGCCCGCTGATGATCGTGGGAACCTACTATGCCATCACCGGCCAGTTGACGCCCAACGCGTGGTGGGCCTCGCTGCCCTACGGCCTCATCGTGGCCTCGGTGCTCATCGGCAAGCACATCGACAAGATGGAGGAGGATCGCAAGGCCAGCATCCACTCCCTGCCTGTGGTGCTGGGCCAAAAACGCGCCATCCAGTTGCTCAAGGCCACCTTCCTCCTGTTCTACCTGCTGATTTTCGTGCTGGTCTTCCAGAAGGTGGTTGGATTCTGGATTTTGGTCACGGTGCTGGCGGGCTGGCGTCTGCGCACCGTGTGGCTGGTGATCTCATTGCCCAAGCCCAAAAAAAAGCCCGAAAACTGGCCCGTGTGGCCCCTGTGGTACGTGGCCTGGAGCATGTACTTCAACCGCGCCGCGGGCCTGCTGTTCATCCTGGGCCTTGTCTTCGACATCGCGGCCCGGGTCGTCTTCGGCCAATAGCCGGTCGGCTCAGGCCAGGGCCTGCAACACGTCGTCGGGCGTGAGATAGCGGGGATCCCGGAACAGCTTGTTGATCTGGCTGGAGAACACCAGGGATTCCGACATGATGCGCCGGGAAGGCCCATCCACCACCATCTCCCCCTGCGACATCAGCGCCACCCGGTCGGTGGCCGCGGCGGCCAGCTCCACATCGTGGGTGGCCATGAGGATGGTCTTGCCCTCGTCCCGCAGCGCCCGCAGGATGTCGGCCAGGAGCTGTTTTTGCACATAGTCGAGACCGCGAGTGGGCTCATCCAGCAGCAGCACCCGGGGGTTGGGGATGAGGATGGCGGCCAGGGCCAGACGCTGCTTTTCGCCCACCGAGAGATCGTGGGGATGCCGGGCCATGAGATGCTCCAGGCCCAGGCGGGCCAACAGCGCCCGATCCGCCTGGGGGTCGGGCGGCAGGTTGTGGGCGCGACGACTGAATGCCAGCTCATCGGCCACGCTTTCGGCAAAGAGCAGGCGCTCGGGGTTTTGGGGCAGATAGGCGATGACGCGGGTGAGGACTTCGGTGGGAGTTTCCGCCGCGTTCATCCCCAGCACGCCCACTTTGCCCCGATCCGGCTTGAGCAGCCCCACCAGATGTTTGAGCAGGGTGGTTTTGCCGCTGCCGTTGCGGCCCATCAGCGCCATGAATTCGCCGGGATAGACGCGAAGCGTCACCCCGCGCAGGGCCTCCCGGCCCGCGGGATAGCTGTGCCACAGGTTTTCCACCGCAATGACGGGCGGTTGGCCGTTGGTTTTGGCGGGCTCGGGCAACGGCCCGGGATGCAGCTTATCCTTGAGACGCCGCGCAAATTTGCGCCCCTGCTTGATGGTGAGGGGCAGGGGCTCCCAGCCCAGGGCCTTGCCCAGGCTGATGAGGGGAGGCGTCAGCGGAACCTGGCGCAGGATGTCTGCGGGCTCGCCGAAGGTGGGAGCCAGGCCGTTGCCGGGCCAGTAGAGGATGTAATCAACATAATGCACTACCCGCTCCAGCCGGTGCTCCGAAAGGAGGATGGTCAGGCCCAGGTCTTCGTTGAGCTGCCGCAGGGCCAGCAGCACCTCCTCAGCGGCCTGGGGATCGAGCTGCGAGGTGGGTTCATCCAGGGCCAGGATGTCGGGATGCAGGGTGAGCACCGCGGCGATGGCCACCCGCTGCTTTTCGCCGCCCGAAAGCTGGCTGATGGGACGGTTGCGCAGATGCGCGATCTGGAGCTGATCCAGCGCCTCCTCCACCCGCTTGCGCATCACATCCTGGGGGACGCCCCAGTTTTCCATGGCGAAGGCCAGCTCGTCTTCCACCACGTCCACCACAAAGCCCGATTCGGGGTCCTGAAACACCATTCCCACCAGATCCGACATGCCCCGGGGCGATTCTTTCACCGGATTGCGCCCGCCGATGATGACCTTGCCGCCCACCACGCCGCCGTAGAAGTGCGGGGCCAGACCGTTGAGGGTGCGCAGAAAAGTGGATTTGCCCGCGCCCGAAGGCCCCATCACCAGCACAAAAGCGCCCTCGGGGATTTCCAGGCTGAAGTCGTCCAGAATAGGGGTTGGGGCGTTGGGATAACGGTAGGAATAATGTTGATAGGTGATCATATTGCTGTAACTGGACGGCATGTCAGGCGGTTGGCTTCTCGAAGGGCGGGAGGAGCAACGCGGGCAGCAGGGGCAGGAGGAAGAGCAATCCCGGCAGGATGTTGAAATCGGGCAGGATGTCGTAGGGCGGATAGGGATAGTAGAACAGGGTCATGGGCCGCAGCCACGAAAGGAGCAGGACGGTCGCCAGCAGTGCGCCCGAGCCCGCGGCCAACATCGTGTCCCGGGGGCGCCACAGCCAGCGGCGATAGCGAGAGCGTTTGACGCGGCGTCCCCCGCGCCACAGGCTGAATCCCAGCAGCAGCGCGCCCGCAATCAGCAGGCCCAGGCCCGCCCAGGGCAGGCTGCGGTAGTAGGATTTCGCGACCAGCCCGCCCAGCAGCAGCATCAGACCCAGCACTGCGCTGAGCCGAATGAGCCAGCCTTCGCGGGCTTCGGCGACCAGAATGCGCCCGCCGAAGCCGCGGGCGTCCATGCTCTCGGCCAGACGAATGGCCCGATCCAGGCCATAGCTCAGCAACGAGACGAACAGGGGCAGCGTGTCTCGCAGGCCCTTGACTTTGTGTCCTCGCAGCCGCTGGGCCTCGCGGATCTCGCTCCAGGCGATGACGGTTTGCGGCGCGAAGGAGATGGCGATGGAGATAGCCACCCCGGCCTGATAGGCGAAGCCCGGGATCATGCGCAGGATAGTGTGCGGGCCCAGAACGCTGTTGTAGATGGCGAACAGGAGGATGAGGCTGACGAAGTTCAGCCCTGTGACGAATCCGTAGATCACCGCTTCGAGGGTGATGGGGCCGCCGATGACGGGCCAGGACGGGGGCAATGAGAAGAGAAGGTGATCGCCCACATGAACGGTGAGCGCGTTGAAAAGGATGGTGAAGGCCCACAGAAAGAGGGCCAGCCGCACGATGACCCGCCAGGCCAGGGGCGAGCCCTGGGCCGCGTCCTCTTGTTGATTTTGGGCCCGGCGCAGGAGGACGGCGTAGAGAAATCCCGCGGCTGTGAGCAAGATGAGCAGATAGAGGGGATTGCGGGTGACCAGGGTTGCGGTCATGCCCGCGGCCAGCCACAGGGTCCAGGCGTAGGGATGGAAAGCTGTGCGCGTGGACATGCCTTTTGGCCGCTACGACTGGCGACGGAGCGCCCAGAAGCCGACGCCGATGAGCGCGGCCAGGATGAGCAGGAAGCCGCCGATGGAGAAGAGCGCGCCGCTGCCGCGGCCCGTTTCGTTTTCGGGCGCGGGCGTGAGCCGCTGGATGGGCTGAAAGGTGGGCGCGGCCGTTGGGTTTGGCGCGGATGTGGCGGGCGCAGCCGCTACCGGCGGGGG
>JALWDV010000109.1 GCA_027036755.1 Anaerolineae bacterium | reverse complement strand
CTTTTCACCAGGCAAAATTTGAAATTGCTGGACGTATTTGGAGAGAATTTGACATTGTCGAACTACGAACGTAGCAAGGCCAAAAACCACGAAGACACGACGACACGAAGGCGCGAAGGGTGAGAAATAAGGATTTTCTTCGTGTCTTCGTTCCTTCGAGCCTTCGTGGCAATACATTTTTAAGGTCGAATCAGGCTACCTGAGCAGTTACAACGAATCTATGACAAGCCAATTATCAAAAGCCAACGGAGTTCGATCTATGCCATTCTATCCTCTCAATGAAAAAAATATCCTCGACTATCTGCAACAGCGCCCGGCGCTGAAGGATTTCTTTCCCGCTGACGCGCAGCTTTCCATTCGCGAGGTGGGTGACGGTAATCTGAATTTCGTCTACATCATCGAAAATGACGCCGACCCCGACAACTCGATGGTGCTCAAGCAGGCGCTGCCTTATCTGCGAGTGCTGGGCGAATCCTGGCCCCTGACGCAGGAGCGGGCCCGCTACGAGGCTCAGGCCCTGGCCGAACACAACAAGTACGCGCCGGGTTTGGCTCCCGAGCTGTATGATTTCGATGACGAGATGTCGACCATCGCCATGGAGTATCTGGGCAAGCACGCGATTATGCGCAAGCCCATGGTGGCGCGTCAGAAATTCCCCAAATTCGCGGATCACATCTCCTCCTTTTTGGCCCGCACCCTCTACTTCACCTCCGATTATTATCTTTCCGGGCCAGAGAAGAAACTGCTGCAAGCCAAATTCGTCAACGAAGAGCTGCGCAAGCTGCAAGAGGATTTCGTTTACACCAACCCCTACAAGGAATCGGAAGAAAACAACTGGAACCCCCTGGTGGACGATGAGGTGCAGGCCGTGCGCTCGGACGCGGCCCTGAAGCTGGAAATCGCGGCCATGAAGGATAGCTACATGAATCACGCCGAGGCGCTGATCCATGCCGACTTGCACACCGGCTCCATCATGCTCAACCAGGAGGACACCCGGGTCATCGATCCCGAATTCGCGTTCTTCGGGCCTATGGGTTACGATGTGGGCGCGGTGCTGCAAAATCTGGTGCTGAATTATCTCTCGCACTACGGTCACACGCCCGATCCCGAAATTCGGTCCGACTATCAGGCCTGGGTGCTGGAAACCATTCGGGAAATCTGGAATCAGTTCGCCGAGAAATTCGACCGCTTGTGGGTGGAAAACGCCCGTCCCGACAGCGAACTCATGCCTTTGGATTACTGGGACTTCCCGGGCGGGCAGGAGGCCTTCGCCGAATACCGTCGACGCACCATCCAGCACATTCTGGAAGAGACGGCCGGGCACGGCGGCGTCAAATTCCTGCGTCGCATGATGGGCGTTGTCAGCGTTTGGGATATCTCCAGCATCGAGGATCCCGCGAAGCGGGCCGTGGCCGAGCGGGCCGCCATTCACATCGGCAAGCGCTGGCTCATGGAACGCAAATCCATCACCTCCATCGACGATCTCATCGGCATCGTGCAGGAAGAAACCAAAGACATCGTTGTGTAGTAGAGGGTAACTTCCAAGGTCGTTTTCGCTCGAATTAACCTGACAGGTTCCTTTGGCAGCGATTCAGAGCCTTGCACGCTTTGTTGCTGGCTGAAACGCGCACATCTTACAGCCAAGGTTACGAGAACCTGTCAGGTTTGAGTGGAAAAAGACAACCAACTG
>JALWDV010000108.1 GCA_027036755.1 Anaerolineae bacterium | reverse complement strand
ATTGATTAAATGGCCAACAATCAATATCACAGGAATCTTCCTGTTTTCAATTGTCAAGGTGCTGGAAAACTGGCTCGGCGCCAGATCGATTTGTCAAGCTGGTTTTACTGCAAATGAACCATGCCGAAAACCGAAATCTCAAACAAAAATAAAGGAGTTCAAAACATGACAACCATCGAAATTCTCGATATCCGGGCCCGCGAAATCCTTGATTCTCGCGGCAACCCCACCGTCGAGGCGGAAGTGCTGCTGGATGACGGCTCCGTCGGTCGGGCCGCTGTGCCTTCCGGGGCCTCCACCGGCGTCAACGAGGCGCTGGAGCTGCGGGATGGCGATCCCGCCCGCTTCATGGGCAAAGGCGTGCTCAAGGCCGTTGAGAACGTGAACGGCCCCATCGCCAATGAGATCATCGGCATGAACGCGCTGGATCAGCGCGGGGTCGATATGGCCATGATCGAGTTGGACGGCACGCCCAACAAGGCCAATCTGGGGGCCAACGCCATCCTGGCCGTAAGCCTGGCCGTGGCCAAGGCTGCAGCGACCGCCACATTCCAGCCCCTCTATCGTTACATCGGCGGCGCTAACGCCCACACCCTGCCCGTGCCCATGATGAACATTATGAACGGTGGCGCGCATGGCGGCTGGGTGACCGATTTTCAGGAGTACATGGTCATGCCCGTGGGCGCGCCCAACTTCCACGAGGCCCTGCGCTGGGGCTCCGAGATCTATCACAATCTCAAGGCCGTGCTGAAAGAGGCGGGATACAGCACCCGCGTGGGCGATGAGGGCGGCTTTTCCCCCGCGTTCAAACATGGCAATCGCGAGCCCCTGGACATGATGATGAAGGCTTTCGACCGGGCCGGCTACAAGGCGGGCGAAGATGTGTTCATCGCCCTTGATCCCGCGGTTTCCGAAATCTACGAGGATGGCAAATATCACCTCAAGACTGAAAACAAGGTGCTATCCAGCGAAGAGATGGTCAGGCTGTGGGAAAGCTGGCTGGATGAGTATCCCATCATCTCGCTGGAAGATGGCATGTCGGAGACCGATTGGGATGGCTGGGTGATGCTGCACGAGGCTCTGGGCGACCGGGTGCAACTGGTGGGCGATGACCTGCTGGTGACCAATGTCCAGTTCCTGGAGAAGGCCATCGACCTGAACGCGGCCAACAGCATCCTCATCAAGCTGAATCAGATCGGCAGCCTGACCGAGACCATCGAGGCGGTGCGCATGGCGCAGCGCGCGGGCTGGACTGCGGTGGTCTCGCATCGTTCGGGCGAGACCGAGGACACCACCATCGCCGACCTGTCCGTGGCCTTGAACGCGGGCCAGATCAAGACCGGTGCGCCCGCCCGCTCCGACCGGGTGGCCAAATACAATCAGCTTCTGCGCATCGAAGAGGAGCTGGGGGATAGCGCCGAGTTTTTGGGCATGGCCGCGTTTTATAACGTGAAAAAATAGTTCCGCGTAACTACCAAGGGGGTGCGTCCCAAATGAGTTGGAAAGTTAAAATAATCCATTCATTAACGAGGCGCTTCGCGCCCGCCGCCAGCGCCGGGGGATGAAGTCCCCCGGCTAGAAACAGCGCCCCTTCGGGGCTAGCCGGATTTATCCGGCGCTGTTTTGTAGCCCGGCGACTTCATCGCCGGGCGGACGTGGCAAACGCTTCAACCGAAAAAGGACGCACCCAA
>JALWDV010000107.1 GCA_027036755.1 Anaerolineae bacterium | reverse complement strand
GGTTCGATAGAAATTATTTGGGACCGCGTGCTCAACGAAGAAACCGGTAAAAAAGTCAAAGTCATAGACCAACATATTTATCATTTGGGTATGTGCACAATGTGTAATTTGTGTATTCAGGCCTGTCCGACCAATGCTATTATGTGGTCCACGAATTTTCACAATTCGACTTTTGACCGTTCGCAATTAACCAAAGTATTAAACAAACCCGGCTCAAAATTAATGGCGGGTGTAGAAGAATAGATGATTATGGAAAAAATAATGTTTTATCTCCTATCTGCTATCATTACGGTTTTTGCCGTTTTGAGTGTTACAAGTAGCAAATTGTATAGGGCAACAATGTATTTATTATTTGTATTGATTGCCGTGTCGGGCTTGTATTTTATGATGGAATACAATTTTATGGGCGCTGTGCAACTGTCGGTATATGCCGGTGGTATTATGGTGCTGTTTGTATATGCCGTGATGTTGACCGACAAAATCGGGGAGCCGTTGAGAAGTATCAGCTCCAAAAGAAAGATTTTGCCTGTTGTAGTTGCTATCGGAACAGCCGGATTGGCAATTTTTGCTATCTATACATATCAAGGTATCAATGTGGAAAACGAAGCTACGGTAACTACGGTAGAACAAATCGGGAATAAATTGTTGAGTTACGAACCGGGTGGCTATGTGTTGCCGTTTGAAGTTATCTCAATACTCCTGTTAGCCGCTATGATTGGCGCAATAGTCATAGCCAAAGCAAAAAAATTAGTTAATCAAGAAAAAAATTAGATTATGATTGAAGGTGTCAGCTTATTTGAAATTATGTCATTGACCACCGTTCTGTTTTTTATCGGAATTTATGGTTTTTTGACCCGCACCAATTTGATTGCGATGTTAATGTCGTTGGAATTGATGGTAAATGCAGAAGCTATCAATTTTGTGGCGATCAATAAATACTTGCATCCGGCAGTCTTGCAAGGACAAGTGTTTTCGCTGTTTATTATCGCTTTGGCAGCCGCCGAAACCGCTTTGGCACTCGCCATTATTTTGCACTTGTATCGCTTAACGACGACTATTGATGTCAAAGAAGTTGAAGAATTAAAACATTAAAAAAACATTACGATGAACGCATTTAGTTACATATATCTTATTCCGTTAATTCCCTTGTTGGGCTTCTTGTTTTTGGGTTTTACCGCTAAAAAAATCAAGGAACCCGTATCGGGCTATATCGGAACAGCCGGATTGCTTACGGTTTTTGGGTTGTCGCTTTATACGGCTTACAAATATTTCTTTGAACTGGGCTTGACGGGCGAAAAATACCAATCTTACAAAATAATGATTAAGGAAGGTTGGCTCAACTTTACCGACAAATTGGCTATTGACATTGGTATTCTGCTCGATCCTATATCGGTAATGATGTTGATAGTGGTTTCGACCGTTTCGTTGATGGTGCATATTTACTCGTTGGGCTATATGCACAGCGATACCGGATTTAGCCGTTTTTATGCCTATCTCTCCCTGTTTACATTCTCAATGTTGGGCTTGGTTTTATCGTCTAACTTGTTTATGATTTATATTTTCTGGGAATTGGTAGGGGTATCGTCATTCTTGTTAATTGGGTTTTATTTTGAAAAACCGTCGGCTGTTGCCGCCAGTAAAAAAGCATTCATCGTGACGCGTTTTGCCGATATGTTTTTCTTAATCGGTAT
>JALWDV010000106.1 GCA_027036755.1 Anaerolineae bacterium | reverse complement strand
AAAATCCTTTGTTACGTCATTTCGACGACCGTAGGGAGGAGAAATCTCCTCGTCTGCAAGGGGATTTCTCGGTCGCTGCGCTCCCTCGAAATGACGTGGGAGAGTTTATTTTCAAAACAGCATGCCCATCACCAGCCTGCGCAGCAGTTCTATCAAAAAGAAGGCGACGATGGGGGAAAAGTCCAGGCCCGCGGCCGGCGGGATCACCCGGCGCAAGGGAGCCAAAACGGGCTCGGTGAGCTGATAAACCATCCGCACCAGGGGGTTGTAAGGATCGACGCGCACCCAGCTCATCACCACTCTGATGAAGATGATGAAGTTGTATGCAGTGAACAGGAAGTTGATGACGCTTGCGAGGTAATACATGACGCCTCAGTCTCCTTGGATCATTTCGTTGGCGGACGCCATTGGGGATGGATATCGTCGGCGGGGTTATTGGTCAGGCGCTTGACATTGGAGCCATCCGCGTCCATGACATAGATTTCGGTGTTGCCGTCCCGGTCGGAGATGAAGAGCATCTTCTTGCCATCGGGCGACCAGGCGGGATCGCCATCGTTGGCGGGGTTGTTGGTAAGGTTGGTGACCTCGCCCGTGTCGACGTCCATGACATAAATCTCCAGATTCCCGTCTCGATCGCTCATAAACGCGACCTTTTTGCCATCGGGCGAAAAGACAGGGTTGGTGTCGCGGGCGGGATTCTTCGTCAGATTTTCCTCGTCACCGTTGGCGTGGCGCATGTAGATTTCCTCGTCGCCATCGCGTGTGGACATAAAAACAATACGATCGCCGTCGGGCGACCAGTCGCCATACATATCCAGCCCCAGTTCCGAAGTCATCCGCTTGGCTTTGCCGCCCTCGACATCCATGGACCACAGTTTGGGGTTTGCTGTGACTTCTGTTGTACCGCCTTTGCCTGGGATGTAGTAAGTGCGGTTGGAGAGGAAGAGCATTTTGCTGCCATCGGGCGACCAGGATGGATCCACGTTGAAGCCGCCGCCATTGGTGAGGCGTTTGATCTCGCCGCTTTCCATATCGATGATGTGCACGTCGGGATTGCCATCGCGTTCTGATGTGAAGGCGAGCCGTTGGCCGTCGGGCGACCAGGCGGGCATGCCGTCGTAGGCGGGATTTTTTGTGAGATTGACGAGATTGCCGCCGTCTTCGTCCATCAGATAGACTTCTGCATTGCCATCGCGATAGGTTTCGAAGGCGATCTGCCCTTTTTCTTTTTGGATGTTACATGCTGAAAGGAGCAGCAGCGAGAGAAGGAGAGCGATTGTCAGAAAGGTGGATCGTTTCATATTTTTCTTGCGAAAGGTAACTGCTAAGGTGTCGCCACCACTTTTTGCCACGAAGACACGAAGAAAATGAAGACACGAAGTATTTTTCTTTATTTTCCCCTTCGTGTCTTCGAAAAAACTTCGAGCCTTCGTGGCTTTTTGAGGCTTAAAGTCAAGTACGTTGGCAGTTACTGCGAAAGAGAGACCCTGGTCAAAATCGCCAGGGCGACTATGACCAGGGTTTTAGTAAGGGGGTGATTAGGCGTCCTGAGGGTTATTCGCCGCGCAAGCGCGGATCGAAGGCGTCGCGCAGGCCGTCGCCCAGGAAGTTGAAGGCCAAAACCGTGAGGGTGAGGGCGAGACTGGGCACGAGCACGCCCCAGGGGGCCGTGCGCAGAGCGCCGTAGCTGTCGGAAATCATGTTGCCCCAGCTCGGGCGGGGGGGATTGATGCCCAGGCCGATGAAGCTGAGGAAGGCTTCGGTGAAGATGTAGCCGGGAATGGCCATGGTCTCGTAGACGATGGCGGGTCCGAGGATGTTGGGCAATACATGCTGGGAGATGATGCGGCGATCGGTGGAGCCGATGGCCCGGGCCGCTTCGATGTACTCCTTCTTCTTGACGCTGAGCACCTGCCCGCGGGTGATGCGTGCCATGCCCAGCCAGTTGAGCAAGCCCAGCGCAACGAACAGGAAGAACATGCCGCCCATGGCGTTGTCGATCTCGACCAGACTGGCCATGAAGCTGCGTCCGGTGCTCATTACCATGATGACAAAGAGCGCAAAGCTTATGATGATGCCAACGATCATTGAGATCAGGAAAATGCCTACGCCGCCGCCATCCTCTCGTTTCGCCAGCAAGATGCCGACGATAAAGGCCGCGGCGAGGATGGCCATCACCGCAGGCCCGAACCAGCCAGGCATTTTGAATGGCCCCATTACTTCTGTGCTGGTTTGTCTCGCCACCGCCTTGAAGTACACCTGCATCAAAATCACGAAGACAATGATGGGCAGTGCGTAGAGAAAGTCGACGAAACGCATCATAATGTTATCCACTCTGGCGCTGCTATAACCTGATAACAACCCGTAGAGGATGCCCACGACCAGACTCACGGTGGCTCCGACGAAACCCACGGCCAGCGAAACCTGTGCGCCGTAGAGGGTGCGGCTCAACACGTCGCGACCGAGGTAGTCGGCGCCCAGCCAGAAGGTTTTGCCCTGATATTCGGGGTCTTTGCCGGTGTAAGGGGACCCTGGCGGGGCGTTGTTGTCATACAGACTGGTCTTATCGTAGGGGAAGGGCGCGACGATCTTGGTGACGGGCGGAATGGCGATGAAAATTTCGAGCAGAATGAAGAACAACGCTCCCACCGCCACCTTGTTTTTGAAGAGCTGATGAACCGCGTCTCGCAGAGGGGATCGTTGAGCGCGCGCTGAAGCAAAATCGATTTGCGGGGAGGAGTCAGTCGAAGCGGTCATATACTATCTCCGAAGAATGAAATGCAAAAACAAA
This sequence comes from Anaerolineae bacterium, assembly GCA_027036755.1. Lineage (GTDB taxonomy): Bacteria > Chloroflexota > Anaerolineae > J102 > J102 > M2005. The sequence continues at coordinate 13,693 of JALWDV010000106.1, read as the reverse complement.
CGGTGCAAAACGTCGCACGAAATCAATCGAAGCGAACGCGGGGATCAAGCCAGGCGTAAACGATGTCGACGACCAGGTTGGCTATGACGATGGCGAAGCCGAACAGGAGCGTTGTTCCCAGCACAACAGGATAATCGCGGTTGCCGACGCTGGTGATGAAGTGACGTCCCAGACCGGGGATGGCGAAGATCTGCTCGACGATAAAGGTGCCTGTCAGCACTGCTGCGAACATGGGCCCCAGAATGGTGACCACAGGGATAAGGCTGTTTTTGAGGGCGTGCACCACAATGACCGTGCGCTCGCGCAGCCCCTTGGCCCGAGCTGTGCGGATGTAATCTTCGCGCACAACTTGCAGCAAGCTGGCTCGGGTGAGCCGGGCGATGGAGGCGGAAAGGCCGGTGCCCAGCACCACCACCGGCAACACGGCGTGATGGAAAAATTCAAATGTGGGTTTGGGAATGAGATTCACCCAGAAGGGGATGGGCTCGCCTGCGTTGATGTATTGCTGGGCGATGCCGGAAAATAGCGGTTCCGCCTTCCATTGCGCCACCGGAAACCATCCCAGGGTGAGCGCGAAAATCCAGATGAGCAGCGGCCCCAGCACCACATTGGAAATAGAAACGCCCAAAATGGCGATAAAAGTGGAGGTGTAGTCAATCCATGTGTTGTGTTTCAGGGCGGCCAGGATTCCGAAAGGAATGCCAATGCCGATGCCGAGAATCATCGCCATCATTCCCAATTGCATGGAGACGGGCAGGGCCGTGGCGAGGATGTCACTCACGGTGCGGCCGCGATAACGGAAGGAGGGTCCCAGGTCGCCCATGATGAGGCCCTTGCTGTGGTTATCTTCCTTGCCGGGCCGACAAATTGTATCACCGATCAAATAAGAGCAGAATTGCTGCCAGACGGGATCGTTCAGATGATATTTTGCCTCGAGGTTTTTGACAACGGATGGCGGCAAACTTTTATCACCAGAAAAGTCGAAGGGGCCGCCAGGTATCGCCCGAATAAGAATAAATGTCACGAGCGCCACCATGAACAATACCGGAATGGCCCATAGGAGACGGCGAATGATGTATTTGGTCACAGAAACACCTCCGGATGCTAGATAAATCGCCAGCCGCCGAAACGGTTGGCTTTAAGTGCATTTCGGTGCACTCGTACAACTCAATCAAGGCGTTTCGCCAGCAGATGAGAGAAGGGGGTGCGCCTTGGCTGTGAAGAAAAATGAGGTTGACAGCCCCCGGCGAACCGGGAGCTGCCAACCCGCGTGAGCGGAATTATCGCCGCAAAGCAGTGCGAAGGCGCTTACTTGATGCCTTTGGCTGCTTTCTTGGCTTCCCAATCCAACTTCCACTCGAACCAGCTCGTGCCGCCCATTTCGGCGTAGGTGCGGAAGGTGACGTAGGGCTTGGTGAGGGTGACGATGGTGTAGTAGTAGATGGGAGCGATAGCGGCTTCTTTGTCGTTCAGGATGTACTCAGCCTGCTTGTACAGGGCTTTGCGCTCTTCCGGATCCGGCGAAACCTCGGCCTTCTCCACCAGATCCAGGAATTCCTGGTTGTCCCAGCGGATGTCGTTGCGGGCCTTGGGCGAGAAGACTTCGTTCACCCAGTTGTTCTCATCCGGATAGTCGGCGCACCAGCCAAGTCGCCAGATGTGCGGCATTTCCTCGACGGGCGTGTCCTTGGAGATGGTCTTCAGGTAGACTTTCCATTCCTGATTCTCGATGTTGATGTTTACGCCGAGGGTGTCCTGCCACATGGCGGCGATGGCCTGGGCGATCTTCTGATGGCCTTCGGAGGTGTTGTGCATCAGGGTCAGCGTGCCCAGATCCGCGCCACTCTCATAACCGGCTTCTTTCAGCCAGCCTTTGGCCATCTCGACGGCCTTGTCGTAGCCCGTGCCGCCCATGTCTTCGGGCAGAGCCCAGGGAGCGATGTCGGGATCGCCGGCGGCGTTACCGAAGATCATGCTGGGAGCGAAGGTGTTGGCCGGAATCTGGTTGCCCTTGGTCACGTTCTCGATGAGGCCGACGCGGTCGATAGCGGCGGAGAGAGCGCGGCGCACCAGGGCGTTGTCCACCGGGGGCTTGTCATTGGTGAAGCCGTAGTAGTAGGTGCAGTCGCGAGGAGCGATGTAGAGCTCTTTGCTCAGCACAGGGTCGGTCTTCACGCGATCCATTTCTTCCAGCGGGGGAGCGCCCACATCGAGATCGCCGGCTTCGTACATGGCGAAGGCGGTGGAAGCTTCCACGACCATGACTGCGTGCACTTCGTCGATCTGCACGTCATCGGCGCCCCACCAGTAGGGGTTCTTCTTCAGCACGAGGCTGTCGTCATGGTTCCACTCAGCTAGCACGTACGGGCCGTTGGTCCAGATGAGACCGGGCTCGATCCAGCGCTCGCCCTTCTCTTCGATGGGCTCGGGCGGCATGGGGCGGGCGACCCACATGCTGGCGATGGCGGGGAAGTAGCCGGCGGGATGCTCAAGGGTGAACTTGACGGTGTAGTCATCCAGCGCCTCAACGCCAACGTTATCCAGCAGGGCCTGCGCTTCCTCGTCGCTCATGGAGCCGATGTCGGCGGTGTTCAGAGCTTCGCCGCCCTTGATGATGTAAAGGACGTAGGCGTAACCGGAGGCGGTGCGAGGATCCAGCGTGCGCTTCACGCCATAGACCACGTCCTGAGCGGTGACCGGGCGCTGGGGCTCCACTTCGCCGGTGCCGGGATTGTAGCGCACCCACTGAGCGTCATCGCGCAGCTTGAAGGTGTACTCCAGGCCGTCATCGGACATGGTCCACTCGGTGGCGAGCATGGGAAGCACGTCGGGGTCGGGGCTGCCGATCTGGGTCAGGCCCACGAAGAGGTTGCGCATCACATCGATGGATGTGGTGTCTTCACCCAGGGCGGGATCCAGCGTGGGGGGCTCGGTGCCCAGGTTGATGTCAAGGACGACGGTCGAGGCGGGTTCCGGGGTCGGGGTGACCTCAACCTCTTTCTCGACGACCTCGGTCACGATCACGGTCTTTTCGATTTCTTTCTCGACGACCTGGGTGACGACGACGGTCTTCTCGACCACCTTCTCGACGACTTCGGGGGTGGCCTGGGAGCAGGCGCTCAGCGCGATAACGCCGATGACAAGCACCAGGGCCAGGATAATCCACTTGTTGCGAGACATTTAGTTTCTCCTCCTGTAAGATGGAAGAATGAGTTGCGCCGAAGCGCGGGACGAAAAAGTCACGATAAGGGGGCAACTTGCCAGGCTGCTCTTATCATGGGATGCGGTGTTGGCTTTTTCACCTCCTTCCAATTGAATATGAGCAAGTGAATCAGAGAAATCGTAGTAGTTTATCAGAAACAGCGAGGACGCCCGCTGTGCGAGCGTAATCCATCGGCTGTTAATGACGCAGACGTTTGGCGAGAGAGTTGTCTTGCTGTCTTCTCTTGGTGCGATTGAGCACGCGTTTGCAATTCAATAGACGTTATCGGAAGCAAGAAGACTGTTGATCATGTCTGGCGTCACGCTGCCGCCGACAAGACTCAAAGATTAATGAACAATGACTAAAGGCCAAATCAGCGTTTTCCCTTTAATCATCAATCATTGATCATTGATACGGGCATGATTGGGCGAAAGGTTGATAGCTCGCCTTGCCGCAGGTTATTTTCGATAATGTCTAATGTCTTAATAAAGATGGCAGGCCACCCAGTGTTCTTTCTCGGGCGTGCCCATGTTCTTCCATTCGGGGTCTTGTTCGGCGCAGATATCCATGACTCGCGGACAGCGGGTGCGGAAGTTGCAGCCCGAAGGCGGGTTGGTGGGCGAAGGCACGTCGCCTTCCAGCACGATGCGATGCCGTTTTTCTTCGATGTAGGGATCGGGAATGGGAACGGCCGAGAGCAGCGCCTGGGTGTAGGGATGCAGGGGCTCTTCGTACAGGGTCTCATGATCCGTCAATTCGACGATCTTGCCCAAATACATCACCGCTACGCGGTCGGAGATGTGGCGCACCATGGAAAGATCGTGCGCGATGAAGAGGTAGGTGAGACCAAGATTCGCCTGGAGGTCTTCCAGCAGGTTCACGATCTGGGCCTGAATGGAGACGTCCAGGGCCGAGATGGGCTCGTCCGCCACGATGAATTTGGGGTTCACGGCCAGGGCCCGGGCAATGCCGATGCGCTGTCGCTGTCCGCCCGAGAATTCATGCGGATATCGATTGACGAAATAGGGATTGAGCCCCACCAGCTTCAAAAGCTCCTGCACCCGCTCGCGTTTTTCTCGCCCCTTGGCCAGGTTGTGCACTTCGAGGGGCTCGCCCACGATGTTGCCCACGGTCAGGCGAGGGTTCAGCGAGGCGTAGGGATCCTGGAAGATCATCTGCATCTCGCGGCGCTGGCGACGCAGCATCTCGCCCTTCATGGTGGTCAGCTCTTTGCCTTCGAACTGGACGCTGCCAGCGGTGGGGCGATAAAGCTGAAGGATGGCGCGGCCCGTGGTGGATTTGCCGCATCCCGATTCTCCCACCAACCCCAGGGTTTCGCCGCGTTTGATGGTGAACGATATGCCATCGACGGCCTTGACGTCGGCGATTTTCCGCTGAATGACGATTCCCTTGGTGATGGGGAAATACATCTTGAGGCCATTGACCTCAAGCAAGACATCTTTTTGATGACCGTTATTGCTAGACATAGATGCCTCCTTCCTTGATGTCGGCCACCATGGTTTCCCAATTCCAGCAGGCCACGCGTCGGGTGGGCGAAGTCGCCTCGATGGGTGGGGGTTCCTCGACGCATTTCTCAGTGCGATAGGCGCATCGGGGTGCGAATGGACAGCCCTTCGGCAGGTCTATCAAATCCGGAGGCAGACCATCGATGGGGATCAGCCGTTTGCTCTTGCCCATATCCAGTCGAGGGACGGAGCGCAAGAGCCCCAGGGTGTAAGGATGATGCGGTTCGCTGTACAGCTCGTGCACTTCGGCTTCTTCTACGATGTGCCCGGCGTACATGACGATGACGCGTTCAGCCAGGCCCGCGACGACGCCCAGATCGTGGGTGATCCAGATAATCGCCATGCCGATCTGCTCTTTCAAGCTCTTGACCAGATCGACAATCTGGGCCTGAATGGTCACATCCAGCGCTGTGGTGGGCTCATCGGCGATGAGCACCTGCGGGTTGCAGGAAAGCCCCATCGCGATCATCACGCGCTGCCTCATGCCGCCGGAGTATTGGTGCGGGTAGGAGTCAAGACGATTGGCCGCTCCTGGGATGCCAACCATCTCCAGCAGTTCGATGGCGCGCTTCCGGGCCTGGCGCTTATCCATGCCAAGATGCAATTGCAGCGCTTCCATGATCTGCTGCCCGATGGTCAGCACCGGATTCAGCGACGTCATGGGATCCTGGAAGATCATGGCGATGCGATTGCCGCGTACTTGCCGGACTTCATCGTCCGTCATCTGTAACAAATCCCGACCATCAAACCAGACTTCGCCAGCGACGATTTTTCCCGGTGGCTGGGGGATAAGACGGATGAGTGACATGACTCCGACGCTCTTCCCGCTGCCGCTTTCTCCCACAATTGCCAGGGTTTCCCCCTCATTCAACTTGTAGGATATGCCGTTTACTGCATGTACGACGCCATCCTGCGTAAAAAACTGTGTTTTTAGTCCTTTGACTTCCAGTAGAGCAGCCATTGACTCTCCTTAAATCATCTTACGGCTCAAGAAATCAAGCCAAAAAGAACATATAAATGAGCGACAGACAATGCTTGGTTGTCAGATTATGAGTTTAGCATAAGAAGAAAAAAACTGTCAAACAGAACGAAGAGGGTAAAGGGATGTACAATTTCGGCGAAAACGCAACTGCTAACGTACTTGACTTTAAGTCTCAAAAAGCCACGAAGGCTCGAAGTTTTTTGAAGACACGAAGGGAAAAATAAAAAAACAACTTCGCGCCTTCGTTATCCTTCGTGTCTTCGTGGCAAAAAGTGGTGATGAGACCTTAGTAGTTACGAAAGAAGACAACCAACGGGCATACGTTTGCAGTTATGCGAAAACGCTCAATCCATCGCCACGATCTGCCTGACCCAAGCCACCTGTTGCTGCAGCAGGGCTGCGGCGTCGGCATCGGAATGCGCCTGGGCCACCACATGCAGGAGGGGGCGATCTGCGTCGGGGCGGATCAACGCCCAGCGCCCGTCTCCGGCGGAGAAGCGAACGCCGTCGATGGCGTCGATGATGTATGGCCCGACGCCTTCGCTCACTTCTCGCATCACCCGGCCCTTGGCGTCCCATGGGCAAGGCAGCGTGGCGCGCATCCAGTGGAATTTGGGCAGGCCCGCCGCGATCTGATGCAGGGGCGTTTCTTCCAGGGCCAGCAGTTCCAATAATTTCGCCAGCGCAAACATGGCGTCGGGCGCAGGGTGCAGTTGGGGCAGGATGAAGCTTCCGCTGCAATCCAGCGCGGCCAGAATATCCTCCTCTTCGGCCACGGCCATGAGGGATTGAATCGCGACTTTGGTGCGGATGACCCGGCCATGGTGGGCGGCGGCCATCTCCTCGAAGATGGTGGGGCAATCCACTTGCAGGGCGATGACGCCGCCGGGCTGTTTTCGCCACAGCAACTCGGCCATGACCGCGCCCGCGACGATGTCTTCGATGCGCGTCCCGGTTTCATCCACCAGATACAGCTTTTCGCCGCTGACGTCGAGCTTGGCCCCCATGTCCCGCCCCATGGTGGCGGTCAGTTTCCCCAGCATGGTCAGGCTTTCCTCCCATTCACGGGGAGAGCTGGCCAGCAGTTGGGCTTCGGGACGGGCGTTCAGGCCCACCACGTCCACCAGCAGATGCTCCAGCAGGGGGTCCAGCACGTCCACGGTGGCGCCGTGCGCGTAATCCACGGCGATGGCGAAGCGCCGCTGCTGGATATGCTCGCGCATCAGCGCATCCAGAAACGCCCGGGAGTAGCGTTTTTTCACATCCACAGCATATTCGATGGACCCGATTTCATCCACCTGCACCCGGCGGAAATCCTCCCGAAAGAAGAGCCGCTCCACCTCCCGCTCTTTGGCCCGGCCCAGGTTGAGCCCGCGATGGTTGATGAATCGGATATCCACCACCTGCCTATCGTGAGGCGAGATGCGCACATGCACGCCCGCGTTGGCGTCGGTGGTGCGGGTGAAGTAGCGGGCCACGGGGATGGGCTGGGTGCGCAGATCCAGCACCTGCACGCCCGCGGCGGGCAGCCCCGAGATGACGGCCCGTTTCAGCATTCGCGAACCGGGATGTCGATCTCGGTTGATGGTGACGACGCTGCCCTTGGGGAAACTGGCGCCAAAGGCCACCCCCAGCTTCGCTGCAAACTCGGGCGTCAGGTCCACGTTCACCACGCCCGTAACGCCAAAACGCCCGAACAGCACCCGACGTCCCTGCCCGCCCCAGATGATGCTCTCCCGCACCTCTGCGCCCGGCTCCACCTCTTTGTTGGGCCATATCTTGACATCTGGATGAATGACCGCGCCCTCGCCTACGATGGTTTTATCGCCGATGACCACGCCCTGATGCACGTGTGCGTTGCGCCGCAGCACGCATTGCTTGCTGATGATGGCGCCGTTGAGCTCGACGCCTTCGCCCACATAGCATCCGCGCCATAAAATGCTGCGCGAGATGGAGGCCCGCTCGTGCACCACCGTGTCATCCCGGATGACCGCGGGCCCCTGGATGACGGCTCCGGCCTCGATGCGCACGTTATCGCCCAAAAACACCGGCCCGATGACCTGGGCCGCGGGGTCGATGTCTACGTTGCGTCCCCCCCACACGCCCGGAGCCAGCAGCTCGCCAAAGGGGCCATGCCGCACCCGATTTTCCAGCATGTCGCACGTGGCCTGCATGTAGGCTGGCGGCGCGCCCACGTCGCACCAGTAGCCCGAAAGAGGCAGCCCATACAGGGGACGGTTTTCCTTCAATAATATAGGAAAGAGATCGTTGCTGAAATCGAAGGGTTCGTTCGCGGGGACTTTCGCCAGAATGCGGGCGTCGATGACATAGATGCCCGTGTTGACCATATCCGAAACCACCTCGGCCCAGCCCGGCTTTTCGACAAACTGCACGATGCGGCCATCGGGCTCGGTGATGACCATGCCATATTCCAGCGGATTGGAGGTGCGATGCAGCCCCACCGTCACCTGCGCCCCTTGCTCTCGATGAAACTGGATGAGCTGGCGCAAGTCCATGTCGGTCACTGCATCGCCGCTCAGCACCAGCACGGTTTCGTCCGGCTCCACCAGGCCCGCCTTGATGGTGTTCAGCACCCCGCCCGCGGTGCCCATGGGCGATTCTTCGACCGCGTAGCGCAGTTTTACGCCCAACCCCGCGCCTTCACCCAGATGTCCCTGGAACAAATCGGCCTGGTGCTGCAGGGTCAGCACGATGTCGGTGACGCCGAAGCGCCGCAGCCACTGGATGATGTGAGTCACCACCGGCTTATCGACCAGGGGGATGAGGGGCTTGGGGCGAGAAAGGGTCAGGGGACGCAAGCGAGAGCCCTGACCGCCCGCCATGACGATAGCTTTCATAAGCATAACGCGCTCTTGAACGCCAGATTGGAAAAAGCAGACGCCATGAGCGGCTGCACGCCGATAAGGAATGAAAATGGACAGCGCCAGGTGTGACGCACTTGAGACCGGCGTTGGCCCGACGTCCCACCTGATCAACTCCAGAACATGATGCGACGCGGCCATGGTTTGTGGTAAGTGCGTCGCACCCTGAATCTATTTACGAAACAGTCGCCATGAGCGATTGCTCACCACATAACGAACGAAAATCCCTCGTTGCGTCATTCCGCCGACCGCAGGTAGGTGGAATCTCCTCGTTAGCATGGGGATTTCTCGGTCGCTGCGCTCCCTCGAAATGACGTAGAAGAGCCTATTTTCGAAACAGTCCGATGACGGGCAAGCCCGCGCCGATACCGATGAAAGACGAGGACACGGATTGACACGGCCTTCGGTCACAGATTTTTTGAATTATCCGTGTTTTTCTGTGTTCATCCGTGTTCTATTTTCAAAACAGGCTACTTGAACGCTGCAAGCATACCACAGATACATTCGATCAGGCGACTGGCAAAATCGCCGAATGCGGAAATGCCATGCAAATAGCGTATAATAATTCCACCATCCAACACCCGCCCCCAACCTTCTGACAAAACCCCTTATGGTTGACACTCAACGGATCTCGCCCAAAATTGCGGGCATTCTAACCCTATTTGTCATCTTCATCATCTATTTCGTCACTCTGCCGCCCGATATTCTGCCCGGCGACAGCGCCGAATTTCAGGCGTTGATTCCCATCGGAGGCGTGCTGCACCCCAGCGGTTACCCGCTCTACCAGCTTCTGGGAAAGATCGAAATAGCCATCATTCCCTTCGGAACCATCGCCTGGCGCATCACCCTGCTTTCGGCGATATTCGCCACAGCAACAGCAGGCGTCGGCATGATTCTCTTCGATAAATCTGGCGTCTCGCCCGTTTTGTCCATCCTTGGCGGCGTTACGCTGGCGCTGACCCCCATGCTCTGGCGGCAAGCCATCATCGCCGAGGTCTACACCCTGGCCGTGCTGTTGTTGTTTCTGTTGTGGCTTGCGAGCTATCAATACTATCATCATCGAATAAAGCTGGAATGGCTGGCGCTGCTTTCTGGCCTGGCAGTCAGCCATCACCTGATCCTTGCCGCCGCCCTGCCGTGGTCCTTTTTGACGCTTCTAAAACGTAAAACCGATCTAAAGGCCCGACGCGTCCTCGGCGCTGCCATCCTCCTTCTGGCGCCCTTCAGTCTGTATGGGCTCATCATGCTTCACGCCCGCAAATGGATGGCGGCTTTCCCGGGCGAGACGTTCGGATTCCCCAACGCAATCGTGCGCGGGTATGTCTCACCTTTTTGGCTGGCGGGCCTTTTCAAATTCATCACAGGCGGCAGTTACACATCATCTTCCAGCGCGCTCTGGCACGTGAACGCCATCGATCTTCTCGCTATCCTTCGACAATGGACGGTTTGGATCACCGCCAATTATTCGGTCTTGGGCGGTGTTTTGGCGCTGGCGGGCGTCGTCTGGCTGTATAAACGCCATCGATTTCTTCTTCTGCTGACCTTTCCCACTTTTCTCATCATAGCCTTGTTTTCGGGCCACTACATGATGGTTTATCACGAAGACACAGGATTTTTATTCATCGCCCTTATGTCCGTAAGCGTGTGGATCGTATTTGGCTTGCAAGCAATATGGGAGCAGGTGAATGGAAACTTGCGGATTATTCCCATTTTGCTTGTCGCATCGGTGGTGGTCTGGGAAGTCGCAACTTTCAACCAACAGCCATCCTACTGGCCCGAACAGCAAAACAGCAACGTCTCGCCACGAACCTGGGCAACCGCGTCTCTGACTGCCGCCGCCCCGGATAGCATCATTTTTGGCGGGTGGGGATACATCACGCCGCTGCGATACATGCAATTTGTAGAACATCTCCGACCAGACGTCATGGTTGTTCATGCGCCCCTGGGAGATCACGCTTTTATGAAGCAGCTTACCGACGAAACAGCTCGAATCGGCAAGAAAGCCTACTTTCTCATCCCCAATCCTGAAAACGGCGTGCTCTTGACGCCCGCAGAGGAAACGCCTTGAACACTTTGCAAGGCGTCGTCGAACGCCTCACTTTCCACAATCCCGAAAATGGCTACACCGTGGCCAAGGTGGCGACGCGGCGCGGCCTGGTGACGGTAGTGGGCAATATGGCCGGGGTGCATGTGGGAGCGTCGGTGGAGATGCGGGGCGAGTGGGCCAATCACCCCAAGTTCGGGCGGCAGTTCAAGGTGCAGGATTATCGCACGGTGCTGCCGGCCACGGTCGCGGGCATCGAAAAGTATCTGGGTTCGGGGCTAATCAAGGGCGTGGGCCCGGTGACGGCCAAACGCATCGTGCGGCATTTTGGCGCGGATGCCCTGCGCATCATCGACGAGGAGCCGGATCGGCTGAAGGAGGTGCTGGGGGTGGGCAAGAAGCGGGTGGCGATGATCAAGGCGGCGTGGGAGGAGCAGCGCCAGATCAAGGAGGTGATGATCTTCCTGCAAAGCCATGGCGTGAGCACGGGCCTGGCTGTCAAAATCTACAAGCATTATGGCGATGCGGCCATCGGCGTGCTGCAAACCAATCCCTATCAGCTTCAGCGAGATATTTTCGGCATCGGTTTCAAGACCGCGGACAAGATCGCGATGGCTTTGGGCATTCCTCACGATAGCCCGGAGCGGGTGGCCGCGGGCGTGCAGTATGTGCTTAGCGAGGACACCAACGAGGGCAATGTCTTCACCCCACGCGAGGATCTGGTGAAGAAGGCCGCGGCCTTGCTGGAGGTTCCGCCCGAGCTGGTGGAGGAGGCCATCGCCCGGCTGCAAACGGAGCAGCAGGTGCAAATCGAGCCGGTGCGCTACGAGGCCCGCGGCGAATCCTTGCAATTGCGAGAAACCCAGGCGGTGTATCTCGCGCCCATGTATTACAGCGAGGTGGGCGTGGCCCATCGGCTGCGGCAGATCAACGACGCCCGTCTGGCCGCGGGCGTGACGCGGCTGCCCGCGTTCCAGCGCTTCGATTGGGAGCAGGCGTTCCGCTATCTTCGCCAGCAGTTGGGCGTGGACCTGGCCCCGGGCCAGCGCCAGGCTGTGCAGACTGCGCTCACCCACGCGGTGACGGTGCTGACGGGTGGTCCCGGCACGGGCAAGACCACCACCTTGCGGGCCGTCATCCGCCTGCTGCGGGCCGCGGGCGCGCGCTTCGCGCTGGCCGCGCCCACGGGCCGGGCCGCCAAGCGCATGAGCGAGGTCACCGGCGCCGAGGCCAAGACCATCCACCGTCTGCTGGAGGTGTCGCCGGGCGAGGGGTTCAGCTTCAAGCGCAACGCCGAAAATCCCCTGGACGCGGACATGGTCATCGTGGACGAGGCGTCGATGCTGGATGTGCTGCTGACCAATCATCTGCTCAAGGCCATCCCGCCGGGCGCGCACTTGCTGCTGGTGGGGGATGTGGATCAGTTGCCATCGGTGGGCGCGGGCAATGTGCTGCGCGACATCATCGATTCGGGCGAGGTGGCGGTGGTGCAGTTGCAGACCATCTTCCGCCAGGCCGCGGGCAGCTACATCATCACCAACGCCCATCGCATCAACCAGGGCCAGATGCCCCTCTTCCCCAAAGACGCCCAGGATTTCTTCCTCTTTCCCATCGAGGATGTAGACGCGGCCGCGGACATGGTGGTGGATCTGGTGGTGCGTCGCATCCCCAGCCGTTTCGGCATCCCCAGCCGCGAGATTCAGGTGCTGACGCCCATGCACCGGGGTCCGCTGGGCGTGGCCGCGCTCAACGCCCGCTTGCAGCAGAAGCTGAATCCCCCCGCGCCCCAGAAGCCGGAGAAGGCCCAGGGGGGCCGCACGCTACGCGTGGGCGACCGGGTGATGCAGATTCGCAACAATTACGATCTCGATGTGTTCAACGGCGACATGGGCGTGATCACGGGCGTGGACGCCATCATGCACGCGCTGACGGTGGATTTCGACGGCCGGGCCGTGAGCTACGATTGGGCGAATCTGGATGAGCTGACTCACGCCTGGGCCATTTCGGTGCACAAGAGCCAGGGCTCTGAGTTTCGGGCGGTGGTGATGCCGGTGCACACCACGCACTACATCATGCTGCAACGCAATCTGCTCTACACGGGCGTGACCCGGGCCAAAGAGCTGGTGGTGCTGGTGGGCACGAAGCGGGCGGTGGGCATTGCCGTGCGCAACGACAAGGTGGCCGAACGCCACACCGCGCTGGCGGAGCGGCTGGCAGAGAAGTAAGTGCGTCGCGCCTCGCAGGTGCGACGCACCTTCATGGTCGATGGGCGCGTCCGCGCGCATTATGCGCCCGCGCACGCCCATCGACTCTATCCTCCATACTGCCAGGGCGTGTCGTGGAGGGCCAGTGGTTTGGCGTCGGCGTCGCGCACGCCCGCTTCCACCACTTCGCCCACGAACACGGAATGATCGCCGCTGTGGAAGCTGTGCCGCACCCGCACCTCGAACCAGGCGGGGGCGTCTGCGAAGATGGGCGAGCCGGTGGCCGGGCCCGGTTCGAACGCGTAGCCGTTGATGGTCGCGCCGCGGGTCTCCGCGGGCTTGAAGAAAGTCTGCACCATCTCTTGCTGCTCGGTCGAGACCAGATTGACGGAGAAGGCTCCGGCTTTCTGCACCGCGTCGTGCAAGCGCCCGTCCACGCGGATGGCGGCCATCACCAGCGGGGGCTCGAAAGAGGCCTGGGTCAGCCAGGTGACGCCATTGGCCACCGCGTCCTCGCCTTCGCCGGCGCCGACGATGTAAATGCCGTGCACCAACATGCGCAATGCGATCTTCTTTGCTTCTTTGTCCATCTTGTTTTCCTCCAGTTGTGTGGGATTTCTGACTTGACAATGCCACATTACGTCATTCAGCAATTTCAAATTTAGAATCCGCAAGTGGAAAGGAGGCGATTTCACCCCTCCTGGCCTCCATTTTGCCCCCACCCCGACCCTCCCCCGATACTCGCAGCGCTCGTGTTCGGGGGAGGGAGATGACCATCTGCTACACAAATTGGCAAAGCGATGGACTCCTCCCCCTGCAAGGCGTCAGCCGAAGCGGGGGGAGGCCGGGAGGG
>JALWDV010000105.1 GCA_027036755.1 Anaerolineae bacterium | reverse complement strand
CACGGAGACACGGAGGACACGGAGAAAATAGTGGTAGTTCACAGAGAAATTCCTCTCCAAATCTCACCTTTTTCTTCCTCCGTGCGCTCTGTGCCTCCGTGTTGAAGGTTTTTTCAGTACAGCCAACACTGACTACTGAACACTGAACTCTAATCCCATGCCCCCACGCATCGATTTACGCTCCGACACCGTCACCCAGCCCACGCCCGCCATGCGCGAAGCCATGGCCCGGGCCGTTGTGGGCGATGACGTCTTTGGCGAAGACCCCACCATCAACCAACTGGAAGCCCTGGCCGCCGAAATGCTGGGCAAAGAAGCGGGCCTGCTGGTCACCAGCGGCACCCAGGGCAACCTGGTCAGCCTGCTGGCTCACTGTAATCGCGGCGACGAGGTTATCATGGGCCACGATTCTCACACCTATAACTACGAACAGGTGGGCTCCGCTGTGCTGGGCGGCATCGCCCCCCGCATCGTGCCAAACCAGCCCGACGGCTCGCTGCGACTGGCGGATATCGAGGCCGCAATCATGCCGGATAACGTCCACTTCGGACGCAGCCGCCTGGTGAGCCTGGAAAACACCCACAATCGCCGCGGCGGCGCATATCTCACGCCCGCCTACACCGCGGCCGTGGCCGACCTGGCCCACGCCCACGGCCTCAGCCTGCACATCGACGGCGCGCGCATCTTCAACGCGGCTGTGGCCCAGGATGTGGATGTGAAAGAACTCGTCCGCGTCGCCGATTCCGTCACCTTCTGCCTGAGCAAGGGCCTGAGCGCGCCGGTCGGCTCGGTAGTCGTCGGCTCATCCGAGTTCATCCGGCGGGCGCGGCGGATGCGCAAAATCCTGGGCGGCGGCATGAGACAGGCGGGCGTCATCGCGGCCGCAGGCGTCGTGGCCCTGACCGAGATGGTGGATCGTTTGGCCGAAGACCACGACAACGCCCGGCTGCTGGCCCATGGCCTGAGCCGCCTGCCCGGCGTCAATCCTGAGCCCGTACACACCAACATCGTTTACTTCGGCGTGGATCATCCTCACTACGACGCCACATCGCTGCAGGATGCGTTGGCCCAACAAGGCGTGGGCGTGCTGGCCCTGGGCCCGAGCCGCATTCGCGCCGTCACCCACTACGGCATCCAGGCAGGCGATATCGAAGAAGCGCTGGACATCTTGCAGGCGCTTTTGTCGGGTTGAATCGGGATCGTTGCACCGATACAGAATGAAAATCCCTTGCTACGTCATTCCGACGACCGCAGGGAGGAGGAATCTCCCAGGTGCGGCTCAAGTGCGTCGCACCTCTCAGTCGCTGCGCTCCCTCGAAATGACGTGGGTGTGTCCCAAATGAGTTGGAAAGTTAAAATAATCTATTCATTAACGGGGCGCTTCGCGCCCGCGGCCAGCGCCGGGGGATGAAGTCCCCCGGCTAGAAACAGCGCCCCTGCGGGGCTAGCCGGATTTATCCGGCGCTGTTTTGTAGCCCGGCGACTTCATCGCCGGGCGGACGTGGCAAACGCTTCCAACCGAAATGGGACGCACCCAAATGACGTAGAAAAGCAGTAGTGCATGATCCGTGATGCGTAACGACCTCACGCATTACGCATTACGCATCACGCCCGTTGCAGACTCTCCCACGTTGGCTTTGCCAACCTTCAGCAACCAGCGATCATCCTATTTTCAAAGCAGGCGCCACGCGCGGCAGCGCTCCGACACGGACTAAAATCCTTTGTTACGTCATTTCGACGACCGTAGGGAGGAGAAATCTCCTTCGTCTGCAAGGGGATTTCTCGGTCGCTGCGCTCCCTCGAAATGACGTGGGAGAGTTTATTTTCATAGCAGTCGAAGGCGCTCCCCCCTTCGCCTCCACTCACCCCTTGATGGTTTCCATGAAAAAAAATCTGCTTCTACTCACACCTCTCGCACTCCTTCTCGCCCTTCTCCTCCTCGCGCCCGCCACGCAAGCCGCGCCGGAGCGTACATCGACTCTCTCGCCCGCTGCGCCCGCAGCCCAGATCGGCGGCGGCCAATGGGATGTGGTCTGGCGCGGAACGGGCGCATTGCACGCCTTCGACTGCGCCGCGCCCGATCTCTGCTTCGCAGTGGGCGAGGCCGGCATGATCCTCAAAACCACCGACCGCGGCCAAACCTGGCATCAGGACATCATGGACGGCGGGCGGGATTTGCACGGCGTCAGCGCCCGCGGAAACATCGTCATCGCCGTGGGCGAAACCGGCGCGGCCTACTACAGCCGCAACGCCGGACTGACCTGGACGCAAGCGCAAACGCCCACCGGCTCAGCGTTGGATGCCGTCAGCCTGTCGCCCGATGGCGATAACGCCTGGGCCGTGGGCGCGGGCGGCGTCATCCTGCACAGCGCCGATGGCGGCCAGACCTGGAGCGCCCAGACCAGCAACACCGGCTATCCCCTGCACGCGGTGCAATTCCTGGACGCCAACACCGGTTACGCGGCCGGCGAAAAGAGAACGCTGTTGAAAACCACGGATGGCGGGGCCGCGTGGACGCCCGTCTCCAACACCTTCCCCGGCTGGGCCCGCATCAACGCCCTCACCTTCACCGATGCTGACACCGGCTGGATCGCGGGCCAGGCGGGCTACATCCGCATGACGACGGATGGCGGTCAGACCTGGCAGGATGTCAATTCCAACACGGGCCTGGACATCTTCAGCATCCACTTCCAGAACGGCTTTGGCGTGTTCGGCGGGGCCAATGGCTCCGTCGCCACCAGCGCCGATGGTCAGACCTGGACCCTGCGCGCTTCCATCAACCAGGACGCGCGGGACGTCAATGGCGTCTTCGCCTCGGGCCCGGAAAGCAGTTGGGCCGTGGGCGCGCTGAAAGACGGCAGCCGCCGCTCCTGGTTCATCACCCACAGCGCCGATGGCGAGCATTTCCAGCGCGCCGCGGGCGATTACGCCATCAACACCCGCACATCCGCATTCAACACCCTGCACGAAACAGCCGTCGCTGGCAAGGACGTGGCGTATGTGGTGGGCGATGACGGGGCCATCGGCAAGACTGTGGATGGCGGCGACACCTGGGCCTGGAGCCGCCTGGACACCGGGCGGGACGGCTACCCCATCATCCACGCCATCTCCTGCCCCACTGCAGATGACTGCTGGGTCGTCGGCTGGGTGCAGGGCGAGCAGGGCTTCCTCTTCGCCACCCACGATGGCGGCCAGACCTGGCAGCGTCAGACCCTGCCAGGATTCACCCGGCCTCTCTACGACGTAGCGATGCTGGACGCCCAAAATGGCCATGTCGCGGCCAATCCCGATATGTTCTACACCACCGATGGCGGCCAGACCTGGCAGCAGAGCACCGTCGTCGGCAGCACGGCCAATGTCGAGATTGCCATGGCCAGCCCATACGAAGGCTGGACCGCCCAGCGAAATCTGGGGCATCGTTACACCACCAACGGCGGCAAGCTCTGGCAGCGCTACATGCCCTATGCTGAACAGGGCAGCATCTACTTCTTTGGCGTGGAAACGCTGGATGTGGACCAGGACGGCGGGCTGGACATGGGCTGGCTGGTGGGGTGTCAGGGCCCGCTGGTCGATGAGCAATGCCCCGCCAACTCGGGCGTCATTTTCTACGCGGTGGGGCATCAAGATGCCGGGTATCAGCAGCTTTTGCCGCCCGACACCCCGCAGCTTTACACCATCACCATGCTGGATAACCTGCACGGGTGGGTTGGCGGCGCCGATGGAACGTTGCTTTACACCGATACCGGCGGCTCCAACTGGCAGCGCGTCGAGAGCCACACCACCTCGCTGATCACCGAGATCGCCTTCCATGAGGACAAGATCGGCTTCGCCAGCACCTATGGCGGCGAGATTCTGCGTTTTCGCGGGCCGGGCCGCAATCTGAACAGCTTCACCCAATCCACGCCCATCGTTGTAGATGGCGAGATCTACGACTGGCATTATGGCGGCGGGCTGTATCTTGATGCAGACAACGCCAGCACCGTGCTGGGCGACGAGCCTTATCCCGCGCCCGAGCAGCTATCGGGCGAATTCTACAGCCGCTGGACGGACGACGCGCTGTATCTCATGGCCCAGATTCGAGATGACGTCGTCGGGCCGGGCGACGCCGTGCGCATCGCCATCGATGGTCTGAATGATGATGTGTTCGACGGCGACGACGATCTCCTCATTTTCGTCGCGGCCAATGGCGATTTCGGCGCTGGTTCGCCCGAGGCGGACGCGGTCATCGCCCACGCTGTCAGCCCCACTGCCACGGGCTGGCGGCTCGAACTGAGCATCCCCGCCAGCCTGCTGGGGCGCTCGGGCCTGGCCCAGAACGACGCGTTGGGCGTGAATCTGGCGCTGGATGATGACGACGGGCCGGGCGCTTCTCATAGCCTGCTGCTGGAAGGACGCGGCCTCACCGCCGCGCCCGCCACCTGGGGCGACATCCGCCTGCTGGGCGACACGCTGACGCTGCAAGAGGGCCTGAATGAATACGAGGGAACCAGCGATTCCTTCATCTCCATCTGGGGCGAAGACGGCAATGTCAACCACGGCAGCGATGACACCCTCTACACCATTTACACGGCCGGACGCAGTTACAGCAATACGTTGATCCGTTTCGATCTTTCGACGCTGCCCGAGAGGGCGAAAACAGGCGGGGCCTCGCTGATGATGTACGCGCCCTTCACTTACGCCCGCGATGGCTTCAAGATCGGCGCGTATCGTCTGTTGCGACCCTGGGATGAGGGAACCGTCACCTGGAAGATGGCCGACGCCAGCACGCATTGGGGGACGGGCGGCGCTCTGAAACCGGGCGAGGACTATGATCCCGCGCCGCTGGACGTCGTCCCCATCCCCGTCGGCTTTCGCGACGACTGGCTCTCGTGGGATGTGAGCGATGCGGTGACCTACTGGAACGAGCATCCCGAGCAGAACTACGGCGTCTTGCTCACGGGCGTCGACGCCAGTCAGAAACTCTACGTCTGGAGCAGCGAGTACAACGCCAGGCCCGAGCAGCGCCCCAAGCTTCAGGTGGATTTCAGCCTGGAGCCCCGCCCCACCCCCTCGCCCACGCCAACTCCCACGCCCGCCAGCCTGTTCCTGCCCATGATTCAGCGCTGATTGCGTAGCAGGCGACACGCGCGGTGGCGCGCCGATACCGATGAAATGAGAACGCAGATGACACGGATGCTTCGCAACGCAGATTTTCGCAGATTTTTTCTTTATCAT